>NZ_DALZSV010000021.1:0-38707 GCF_032014955.1 Moraxella sp. CTOTU47724 | reverse complement strand
GAGAAAAACACAAAAGTGGCTAACATGACCAAATGGATGATGCCATGTAAAAAAGTGGTGCGCCCGGTACTTAAAGTATTGATGGTTATCATCAGCGTAATGACCAGCATTAGCCCTTCTTTGGCGGACAACCCAAACATGACGGGCGTTGCTGTGAAGATTGAATAAAGCGCGATAACAGGAATTGTCAACGAAATGGACGCCAAAGCCGAGCCTAACGCCAAATTTAAACTGTTTTGCAGCTGGTCGTTGTAGGCAGCTTTTAACGCGGCAATAGATTCAGGCAACAGTACCAAGGCAGCAATGATAATCCCTAACACGATTTTTGGCATACCCATCGCCAGCAGCGCCGCTTCCATCGCAGGCGACAACATCTTAGCAAGACCCACGACCGTCACCAAACTGAAAAACAAAAATCCCACACTCATCGCCGTGGTTAGCGTATTATCACTGTGATGCTGATCATCTACACCGTCGGCAATAAAATAATCACGGTGACGAATGGTTTGGGTAAAGATAAATGCGGCATACAAAATCAAACAGCAAATCGCTACAAACAGCAGCTGAGCGCCAATCATGAAACCGCCTGCAGCAGAGGTGGTAAAATTGGGTAAAATAAATACGATTAATGCAATCGCCAATAACACACTAATTGCCGCTTTACTGCCATGCAAACTATAACGCTGTACATAATTTTTGATACCACCAATTAACAGGCAAATACCAATAATCCCGTTACAAATCAGCATCACTGCTGCAAATACCGTATCACGGGCAAGCACCGCCGCATCGGTGGGTGTACTACTACTCATGAGTGCCAAAATAAGTGCCACTTCAATTACAGTGACCGCCAATGCCAAAACCAACGTACCAAAAGGCTCACCCACTTTGTGAGCAATCACCTCAGCGTGATGCACAGCAGCAAAAACTGACCCCATCAAAAAAATCGCCGTCACGGTATTCATGATGATACCCGAAGGATGCCAAATCAAATGCACCGCAAGCACTAAAGCGGCGATACTTGGCGACAATAACGTCCAAATGGGTAAATTGATATTAAATTTTTGGTTCAGCCAAAATGTTTTTGCCATATCCCCTCCGCTCTATCTATATTTTCTAATTTATCATATAAATAGATAATATGGTCAAAAATATCAAAAATCAATTAAAAATGAAATTATTTCTCATTACTTTGTAATTTATGCCAGTAAATTATTGGTGTAAGACAAACAAAACCAATTAGCATACTCACCCAAAAATGCCATTGATAGCCCAAAAAATGCGCCATATAGCCGCTGGCAAAATGCGCTGAGCCGCCCAACACCGTCAATAGACAAACCTGCACGGTAAAATCACTCCCCGCATTGGCAGGGCGTGAATAATGCATAATGGTCGTGAGCATCGCAATCAGCGCCAACGATGCACAAAAATGCTCCAGTGCATTGACGACATAGAGCCACAAAAAATCAGTCAGTAACTGATGATAAAACCCATAAGCTACCAACCCATACAACCCTGTGGTCAGCGCTTGAGCAAGATTAAAATATAGCAGTGACGTAAAGCGAGTGAGTCGTTTCATCAAAATTGTGGCGACCCCTGCCCCAGCGACTGAGGCAGCCGAGCCCAAAATAGTTGCCCAAAAGCCAATTTGCTGCAAGTTGAGTCCAACATCAACCATCATCGGTTTGACCATACCGCTTGAAATGCCATCAGCAATTTTATAGGTCAATAACACCCCTAGCCAAGCCAGCATCTCCCGCGATGACCAAAAATATTGATAATGGTGGCTCAGGTAATTTTTTAGTGCCTTAAAACTGCCAGATTTTTCTGCCTGTACTTGTTTTTTGGAAGGTATAACCGAGGTGTTGGCGTGCTCTTTAAAAAACACAATGGGCACGGTATTCATTGCCACCAAAGCCGCCATGGCAAGAAAACTATTACGCCAGCCCCATTGTTCTAACAGCATCAGTAAAACACCGCCACCGATAATCAGCCCCAGCCGATAGCCGATGACTTGTACGGCATTGCCTTGGCTTTGGCGATGATGGTGATTGGTCGTTTGATTCACCGAATCAAGATTAGGCACAGGCATATCATGGGTCAGCGGTTCTTTGGGCGCCATAGCCGCTTTAAGCAAACGGGTTGCTAGCCCATCGGTCGCCACATCGTGTGTCGCCCCAATGAGGCTTAAGGTAAATAACATCCCATACAATGTCATCACCGAACTGGTTTGTGCCAAATTATGCGGTTCAAAAAATGCCACCGCAATCAGTATGACAATCGATAGCCCTTGCATCGGCAAAATCCAGCTTTTGGCGCGTCCGATTTTCTGTGAATAATAGCCGTCCACGACAGTAGCCCACAGGAATTTAAGCCCCCAAGGTACCAAAATCAGCCCCGACCAACCAATGGCAACCAGTGAGACTTTGTATTCACGTAAAATCGCTGGCAAGGCTTGGGTGATAAATCCTGCGGGCAAGCCTTGAGCCAAGTATAAGGTGAGCAGTAAGCCCAAGGTTTTATAGTGGGTCATACGAGTGTTGGATCGTGGCGCTGGCGACTTTGATAACGGCATAGGACTACCACAGGTAGATTATTTTTATAGTCGGAAGAGGGGCGTAAAAACTACGCCCTAATAACAAGATAAGCTGCAATGACAACACATAACAGATGAAAAATTAGTTAAATACCACCGTTTTATTGCCTGTGACAATCACACGGTTTTGTAGATGCCAACGCACGGCACGGGTCAGCACACTACGCTCGACATCTTGCCCAATCGCCCGCAATTCTGCCACATGGTGGCGATGGCTGACACGGTGCACGTCTTGCTCAATAATCGGTCCTTGGTCAAGGTCGGCTGTGACATAATGCGCGGTGGCACCAATCAGTTTGACGCCTTTTTCATAGGCTTGGCGGTATGGATCAGCACCGACAAAGGCTGGCAAGAATGAGTGATGAATATTGATAATTTTCATGTGCCAGGCGGCGGTAAATTCAGCCGATAAAATCTGCATATAGCGCGCCAGCACCAACAAATCACAGTCTTTGACCAGCGCTTGAATCTCGGCTTCTGCTTGTACTTTATTGTCTTTGCTCACAGTCACTTGATGAAATGGCACACCAAAATTTTCTACCGCTTGGCGCAAATCATGGTGATTACTGACGACACAGGTAATCTCACAATCTAGTTGTCCTTGTTGCCAGCGCCATAGTAAATCAAGTAGCGCATGGTCGTATTTGGACACCAAAATCGCTACTTTTTTACGTTTGCTGTTGTCAAATAGTTTCCATTCCATTTGATAGATGCGAGCGACGGTATGCTCAAAGCTGCCTTTCATGTTGTCGATGATATTGTCTAAATCATTGATAGCCATTTCAAGGCGCATAAAATATTGACCGCCTTCGGGCTCAGTCGAGTATTGGTCAAGGGTAATAATATTGGCGCCATAACGATAAAAAAATTCGGATACAGCTTGCACAATGCCTGCGCGGTCTTGGCATTTAATCAATAAAGTTGCAGTAGCTAGTTGGCTCATGAGGTACTTCTTGTGTTCAATTTTCAAAAGATGCCATTGTAGCGATTTTTGTGCTGACAAAGAAGTCTAAAGCCGTCAAAAGCCTTGTTGGATATAAAAATTTTCTTGAGATTCGTTTACCCCCTGCCTTTTAACCTAACTTTTAACCTGCCTTTTAACTTAAATTACCCAAATCAACTTCGGTCAAGCGCCAGCGCCCCTTTTTCTTTGAGCGTCCACCTGCGCTTTGACCACCGATTACCGCTGCGCCGCCGAGCAATTTATTCAGTGTCTGACTATGATAGGCATGACAAATCGCACACGCCAAGCCATCTGCCGCATCTGCTTGCGGCTGTATCTCAAGGCTCAACAAGCGCATCACCATAAGCTGAATCTGCTCTTTATCTGCCGCGCCATAGCCACATACCGCTTGTTTGATTTGCCGTGCGGTATACTCAGCTACTTGCAAATCTTTGGCAACCATGGCGGCAATCGCTGCACCCCGCGCCTGCCCGAGCTTAAGCGCGGTGTCGGGGTTTGATGCCATAAATACTTGCTCGATGGCGGCGGTCATGGGTTCATTGGTGTATTTTTGATAATGCTCAACAATACGGCTAATCCCATCAAATATCCGCTTTAACCGCTCGGGCATGGTTTCCCCTTGGCTGTAAGCATGAATCGTGCCTGCATCCAAATGTTCAAGTTTATCCCCACTCAACCGAATGATGCCATAGCCTGTCAGACGCGAGCCTGGGTCAATACCAATAAAGATGCTCATAAAAAATGCTCGTAAAACATGCTCATAAAAAAAGATACCCACAAAAAAATTTTGCTAAAAATTTAGTCGAAGCTAAAAATGCCGTCAAATTATAGCATTTATCAAAAATTTAACGAAAAAATTGCTGAATTTCAAAAAACTATTTGATAGTTTTATGCATTACCCCCATCATTATTGCATTGGTTAATGATTCATCATTTGTTCTTTATAGTTTATTCACAATTTAGGAATCGTATTTTCATGGGAAATATAGTTGGGATTGCCATTGTCTGGTTGATTATTGAGATGCTGGTTTGGTATTTAATCGCACAATTTGTCAGTGGCTGGTGGGTGTTTTTATGGTTTGTCGTAGCCGGCTTTGTGGGTGCAGCCCTCATTAAAAAAGGCATAGCCACCTTAAAACCGATGGCTGGGCAAGCGCAAGCCGCCATGCTTAACCCTGCCATGCGTCCCAATGAAAATTCCGTGGTGAAAGCGATTGCTTTTGCGGTGGCAGGTATCTTATTGGTACTGCCCGGTATTTTGAGTGATATTGCGGCACTTATTGTGTTATTACCTGCGGTACAAAATAAGTTTAAAGCTTTTGCCAAAGACTATGCCACTAAAAACCCAGAAAAATTGATGCAAATGATGGCAAGCAAAATGGGCGGTATGGATCCCTCAAAAATGGGTGGCTTAGGGGGTCTTGGCGGCATGGGTGGACAAAACCCGTTTGGCAGTCAGAATCCATTTGGTGGTATGGGTGGACAAAGTCCATTTGGGGGCTTTGGTAGCAAAAATAACAACGGCGGTAAATTTGGCACGACCATAGACGGACAAGCCAAGACGGTCAATTCGAACGCCAAACGCATCACCCGCTCTGCCAATGATGACTAGAAGATGGATAAAAAATTGACTGTTAAAAATTGTTAAATTTAAGGCATCCCTAGTATGCCTTTTTTTATGCCCTATTTTTGCGAAAAACTGGGTTTACTTTTTGCAAAAATTCATGCAATGTGATTTACTTAAGACAAAATTTGTTATATAAATTCTATAATGATACAATTTGTTTCGTTTTGGAATTTTTAGGTTTGAGCGTAATTTTTATTTTTGGTAAATGATATTAACAACATTGGTTAGCGACAAGGAGTGAATGTATGACCAGCAAAGTATATGACAGTGCAGCTACGGCACTTGAAGGCGTCATCAAAGATGGACAAACGATTGCGGTGGGTGGTTTCGGTCTGTGTGGTATCCCCGAAGCTTTGATTGAAGCCTTGCGAGATAGCGGCGTTAAAGATTTGACCTGTATCAGCAATAACGCTGGTGTCGATGGTTTTGGTTTAGGATTATTGCTAGAGACTCGCCAAGTCAAAAAAATGATTGCGTCGTATGTCGGTGAAAACAAAGAATTCGAACGTCAGTTTTTATCGGGTGAATTGGAAGTGGAATTGACCCCACAAGGGACGCTGGCAGAAAAATTGCGTGCAGGGGGTGCGGGCATCCCTGCGTTCTTTACCGCAACTGGCGTAGGCACCCAAATTGCTGAGGGTAAAGAAGAACGTGAATTTGACGGTCGTCAATATATCCTTGAGCGCTCATTAGTCGCTGATGTGGCACTGGTCAAAGCCCAAAAAGCGGATAAAGCGGGCAACTTGATGTTCAACAAAACGGCGCGTAACTTTAACCCAGATGTCGCCACTGCAGGTAAAGTCACCATTGTCGAAGTTGAGCAATTGGTGGAAACTGGCGAGCTAGACCCCGACCAAATTCATTTGCCGGGTATTTATGTGCATCGCATCGTGGTCAATGCCAACCCAGAAAAACGCATCGAAAAAGTGACGACCAAAGAACAGACAAACTAGGATATAAGGAGATTACCATGGCATGGACTCGTGAACAAATGGCACAAAGAGCCGCAAAAGAACTACAGGACGGCTTTTATGTCAATTTAGGTATCGGTTTACCGACCTTAGTGGCGAACTATATTCCAGAAGGCGTCAACGTTTGGCTACAATCAGAAAATGGGCTGCTTGGAATTGATGAATTCCCAACACCCGATAAAGTTGACCCAGATTTAATCAATGCCGGTAAACAAACCGTCACCACAGCGACTGGTGCGAGCTTTTTTTCAAGCTCACAATCATTTGCCATGATTCGTGGCGGCAAAGTCAACCTTGCCATCTTAGGAGCGATGGAAGTTTCAGACAATGGCGATCTTGCCAACTGGATGATTCCTGGCAAGATGGTTAAAGGCATGGGCGGCGCGATGGACTTGGTCGCAGGCGTTCAACGCGTCATTGTATTGATGGAACATACCAACAAACATGGCGAGCCAAAAGTATTGGCTGAATGTACGCTACCCCTGACAGGCAAAAAAGTGGTGAATCGTATCATCTCTGATTTAGCTATCATGGATGTGACCGATAGCGGTCTAAAACTGGTTGAGCTGGCAGACGGTGTCACGTTTGAAGAATTACAATCAAAAACGCCTGTAGCCATTGCCCAATAACACCTGCAAAATAACAGCGCTATTACAATCAAGTCAGCGTTAAATTGCCATTAAAAGGACAGTGGAAAAAGACAATAATAAAGGACAGTGATGCTGTCCTTTTTTATGGTTTTTTATGATTTTGGTTTTTTTACTTTCGGTTATTTGTCCTCTATAATGACATCACTATCAACATTTATCCAACACCATGATTGCATCTCGCTTCTCTCATCCCAAATTTATCACCGATGAAGACAATCCGCTGATTGATCGTAAATATCCCAATGAGATGACAGCCGATGACGGTGTGGCATTGCCGCAAATTTATCGGTTTGACTTTGCCGAGGTGCCAGATTTTAGCCAAACAGTAATGCAAATCACCCCGGTGATTGATGCACCCAATATCATGGATACGTCCAATGATCATAAAGCGCTATCAGAAAATGTCACCCCTGCTACTGATAAATCTGTGCATGTGGCTCAACAAACAGCGTCATCTATGCCGCCCACTTCGCTCAACAATCCCCTTACTTCTCAATCGCTAACTAGCAAAATCCCATCAAAAGCACGCTCAAATCGCCAAGTCATTGCGCAAGCAAGAGCCCAAGCCAAACAGATTGAACAGCAAAAACAACAACAAGAACAGCAACGCCAAGCAAAGGAAGTTGCGCGCTATCAGGCAGAAGTTGAAGCCGCGCTACTCAATCCCACACTGCATGAAGGACTGCTCAATCAGCGCAAATCCATTGCCGAATCACAGGCAGTGGTCAACAAACATGCGATTTTTGGCGAGCTTGCACAGGATTTGCAGACCATTCAATGGCTTGAGTCAAATCTGACAGAGCAAAACCGAGCAATGTATGAAAAAGCGGTTGCGCTGATTCAAGCAGCGCAATCAAGTGGCAATGCATCGGAAAATAATTTATTAGAAATCAATGCATTAGAAAATAATGTACTCGAAGACAATGTAGCAGCAGAAAATATAGTCGAAAACACTATATCAGCAGACAATTTGGCAAAAGCCGTACAATTAATTGATGAATTTGCCGAGAATGGTCTTGCTGATGCATTGCTGCGTCGAGCGCTGTGGCTATTTGAAGGCAATCACTTACTCAAGATTTCTCAAAACTCCCAACAAGCTTTGCTATTGTTGCAACAAGCAGCCTCGCAACAAGACAATCGCGCGGAGAAATTACTCAGTAAACTCTACTATGCAGGACATGGGGTCGAGCAAGATAGAGAGATGGGCAAATACTGGCTAGAGCTGGCTGCGGCACATGGTCACCCTGATGCCATACGAATTTCACAAGGTATTGCCACCCTGTCATTACTCAAGCAAACCCAACGCGAGGATACTAGCTATGGCAAAAAAATGGCGCTTGCGACTGCGGCGCTGATTATATTCATGATACTGATATTTGTGGCAGTTAAAGTTTAAAGACTTGGATGAATGCCGTGATTTGGATGTTAAACAAGGTTAAATATCCCAATCACAGTATTTAAAAAAATTTAGCCATCCGTTGGGTCGTCAGATGGCACTAGTACGACCTCGTCATCGCTATCCTGACGCTCATCATGCTCCTCATCATTAGCCTCATCGGTCGCCAAGTTTGGTGTCAGCAGCGGATAATTGTTTAAGATATAACAAAATAATTCAGCCGTTTTTTGGGTGTCATATAAGGCAGAATGCGCTTCATTGCCATCAAATTCTAGTCCAGCGAGTTTGCACGCTCTCGCCAGTACCGTTTGACCAAACGCAAGCGCGGATAAGGTGACGGTATCTAACACGGAAAACTGGTGAAATTGGCTTTGATTTTTGCTATTGGTACGCTCAATTAAAGCATTTAAAAAGCCCAAGTCAAAATGCGCATTATGCCCTACCAAAATGCACTTGGTACATTGGGTCGATTGACGCACCGTTTTTAAGTATTTAAAAATACGGCGAATGGCGGTTTTTTCATCTTCGGCAATGGCTTTTCGCATCGGGCTGTGGGGATTAATGCCGGTGAATTGCAGGGCACGCGCTTCAAGATTTGCCCCTTCAAACGGCTCAATATGGGCATTGACCGCTTCACCTGGGTAAAAAAGCCCGGTATCATCCATCAAAATTGGAATACAGGCAATCTCAAGCAAGGCATCGGTTTTTGGATTGAACCCTGCTGTCTCTACATCCACCACCACGGGCAAGTAATTGCGAAAACGGTTGGCAATAGTCATCGATTCAGTTGTGGCGGTCATACGTTACCTTGCGGAAAAAACAGAAAAAATAAAGGATTAAAAATCATACGGCTAAATTAAATGGCATCACTTTCCAGTCCAGCGTTTGTCCAGCCATCAGCGGGGTCAAATCTTTACCGTCAAGATAAGGGTAATGCTCGGGGACTTGCCAGGCTTCACGCACCAAGGTCACTTTATCACTATTGATAGGTAAGCCATAAAATTTTGCCCCGTGAATACTGGTAAAGCCTTCTAACTTATCAAGTTTGCCCACGCTGTCAAAGGCTTGTGCATACAAAGGCAGCGCAATCGATGCACTGTAACAGCCTGCACAACCGCAAGCATTTTCCTTGGTATGCGTCGCGTGGGGCGCAGAGTCAGTGCCAATAAAGAATTTGGGATTACCACTGGTTGCCACATCAAGTAATACTTTTTGGTGACTTTGGCGTTTTAAAATCGGCAAGCAATAAAAATGCGGTTTAATTCCGCCCACCAGTAGGTGATTACGATTAAACAATAAATGCTGCGGGGTAATCGTCGCTGCGACATTTTTGCCCTGTGACAACACAAAGTCAGCGGCATCACTGGTGGTGATATGCTCAAAGACGATTTTTAATTTTGGAAATTTATCAATCAGATTGACCATCACTTCATCAATAAAGCGTTTTTCACGGTCGAAAATATCAATATGATGGTGCGTCACTTCGCCATGAACCAACAGCGGCAAACCCAACGCTTCCATCTTGGCAAATACATCGGTGCAGTTATTGATATTGGTCACACCATCCGCAGAATTGGTGGTCGCACCTGCAGGATATAACTTGACTGCTTTTACTACACCGGAATCAACAGCGGTTTCGATGTCTTCTGCCGTCAGTGACTCGGTTAAGTAAAGCGTCATCAATGGCTCAAATTGCTGGGAGATACTGTCATTGGGCACTTGCGCCAAAATACGCTCACGATAAGCGATAGCATCAGCGGCTGTTTTGACGGGTGGCACCAAATTTGGCATACAAATGGCGCGGCGAAAATTGGCAGCGGCATGTGGCACCGTCGTGGCAAGCGCCTGCCCATCCCGTAAATGAATATGCCAATCATCAGGGGCAGTAATAGTAAAAGTATTGATAGATGCAGTCGCTGCGCTCATGATTTCCTCGAACAGTCTTGAGAGTGCCTTAAAAAAACGTCAAAAACCGATAATTGAAGCGTCGAAAAACTTGTGCATCATAGCAGTTTTAGCCAAAAAACGACATGAAAATATTCGCAAGCCAAGTACACCGACAAATAATACGTCAGTTTATGTCGTTTTAATAAAGGTATTAATGAGTTTTGGATTTATTGCTAGGTTTGTTATTCGCCTTATTGTTTACTTTGTTATTCGCTTTGTCATCTGCCTTATTATCCATCGTGTTATTTGCCTTTTTGTCAGGCTTTTTAGCGGATTTTTTGTCAGTGGCGGTTGTTGGTGATGAGGCTTTCTGCGCTTTTTGTTTTACAGTTTTATCGTTAGCCGCTGATTTTTTGCTAGTGCTAGCGGCTTTTTCAGAGGATTGCTTGTCGCCTTTGGTCGCTAAGTTAGCTTTTTTAACATCTTTTTTAGAGTCAGCATTAGAGTCATTGCCAAAATCAGGGCTGTTTGTTTTTTTGCGGTCTTTGTTAGGCTGCTTTTTGTCAGATTTTTTCGTATCTCGTGCTTTTTCAGCTTGCGCTGAATGCTTATTATCTTGTGATTTGTGATTATCTCGTGGTTTATTATTCTCTTGTAATTCAGAAATAGCTGCTTTTTTGCCACGCTCAGTCATTGTTATCGGATTAGTCATATCTGCTACAGAGGCGACTTTTACTATCGCCACATCGTGATAAACCAGGTGTGCCACTGACATTTTTGCCGAGGGTTGAGTGGCGGCAGGCTTATCTTTGACGCTCACCAACGCGCCTATTCCGCCAAAAACGGCGACAGATAATACAGTGGCGGTCGCAATCCAATTTTTTTGTAACTTATCTATCCAATGACTGGGTTTGCGAACTTGCGGTTTGGCAAAAATATCGCTGATTGAAAGCGCTGTTTGTGTGTTTGACGTCACCGCTTTATTTATTTGGCGGTTACCGTTTGAAATCACCTGTCGATTGAAGTGAGCCTGTGGGATGGTCATTGGGGCAATGTTGAAAAAATTGGACGCTTTATAAGCTTTATAAATAGCCATTTGCTGAATAATATGCTGTTGATAGGCAGGCAAGTCCGCAACATTTTGAATTTTTGACCATTTTAATTGCTGTTGTTGTATTGCTTGAAAACTGCCAGCGCGCCTAAAACCCAGTGCATTTATCAGCCCCGTATCTTCTGGCGACATAAAAAAAACCGGCTGCATCACAAGCCACTCAGTAATCTGCGCTGAGTCTATGGTGTTTTGTAGCGAACTTATCGTATCTGCCAAATTTATCACCGCCAATGCAGTGATAGTCTGCCAAATAGTTAACAGGTTATCTAAGGGTAGATGGGTTTTTTCCAGTAGCACGCCGGCAATCATGGTTTTTTGGGTTTCATCATCAAACCACTGCTCAAAAATCGATGGGCTATTTTTAGACAGTTGTTTTAGGGTTACAAAATTAATGCCGTTTTCAGTGAAATTTTTTGTAACTAAAGTAGTGAAAAATTCGGAGGTAAAACTATTTTTATCTGTTACCTGTGCCAAATTTTGATGGATTAATGACGGATTTTGCTGAATTTTTGCCGATAACTGATAAAGCACGACTTTTAATAGCTCAGGCACGACTTTTTTTAGATAACAAATTGATACGTGTGACCCATCTGCGACTATCGGTAGCAATGGCGGCAGAGCGTTTGCCCAAAAATGATATAACGATATATGGTCAATGATATTACAAGGCGTTGAAGGATTTTTTGACAGCATATTTTGTCACTTAATTTGCATTTTTTAGCATTGGGGTGGTTAGTGAGCTTTTAGCAATATCGTAGCTGCAGGGCAACTTCTTTATACACCCTCTAAAAAAATAGCGTTAAATTTAGAAATCTTGTTGATACCTTACCATTTCACTTCGATTAAATTCATCAAATTATGATTAGAATTTGTTGTAACTTTTGTGCAAACTTAGTAAAGTAGACAGCATCAAAAATTATATTTTAGCATCAATCACGTAACATTTTCTGCTCATCGAAAAATTGGTAATTTTTTCTGATTCTATTTATTTCTATCGATTTATTTAGCAGCCTTACTTACTTTCTCTAGGATAACTTTATGGCTATCTCTACCAACCTAATCAAGTCCTTTCAACTCTCTGCATTGACGACCGCACTTGCCCTCGCTGGTTGTGGCGGTGGTGGCGGTAATGATACATTGCCGCCGCCTGTAAAAACAGGTACGGTCAGTGTCACTGACCCAATCACCGACCCAGATTCGACCACTACGACCAATCTTGCCAGTGTGAAGAAAGTTCAATTAGTCAGTACCAGTTCTGACTTTTATATGAATATTGGCGATAGTGTAGAGTTAACTGTCTACGCCTTAAACAGTAATAATATCGGTGTTGCTAGTGTACCTGTAAGCGTTCAGATTACAGACCCAAGCTTAACAGGCGTTTATAGTGGAATTGGTCCAAAGTTAGTCACTGATGACACGGGTAAAGCGGTTATCAAACTTGATATTAAGACTTTGACCAATGATCAAAAAAACTATTTAAAACAAAATGGTTTGGTTGTGACTACTACAGTAGGTACAGTTTCAACAAGTAAAACCCTCAAAGGCACCGATGTTAATACCACGACCCCAACGCCTACCGTGACTGTGATTAATTTACTCTTAATTAGCGATAGCCAAAATATCACGTTAGTAAAAGGTACAAAAATTAATGTTACCGCATTAGCAGTGGATAAAGACAATAATATCATTCCGAACACGACCATCGATTTTAATATTGGAAATTCAGTTCTTAGTGGTATTTTTGCTAATGGTAATTTAAGTGTGTTAACCAATGACAGAGGTGAAGCAAATTTAGAGTTAGAGCTCAAATCCTTGTCAGATGAACAAAAAAGTTATCTATTAAATACTGGATTAACCATTAACTCAACTGCGAGAACAGGTAGTGTTGCATCTAATACTATTAATTTAAAGGGAGTCGAGCAAGGTAGTACAACGACTAAGCTAGATGTGCAAAAGGTCAATCTAACGACACCAAAACCCAATTTTGATGTACAAGTTGGTGAAAAATTCACAGTTACTGCTTCAGTGTTAAATAGTTCAAATACTGGTCTAGGTGGTGTACCTGTCCAATTTAAACTTGATGATCCAAGTGCGACAGGTGTTTATGCGGTCTCCGATACCTCTAACGTCGTAACAAATGCCAGTGGCGAGGCGACTATCGAGCTTGAAGTAAAATCTGAAGCTGCTAAAGCCAAACTATTGTCACAGGGCATTAATATCACAGCCACTGCAAAAAATACAACCGGCACTACCCCAGTACCTGTCACTGGTAGCATAAAACTATATGGCGTAGACCCAACCGTCGACAGTAATATCGCCAAAGTCGCCCGAGTTGGTCTATCAACGACGGCTGCCAATAATACCTTTGATTTAACAGTCGGCAATACCTTTACCGTGACTGCCAATGTGGTAGATTCGGGACAAGGCGCGTTAGCAAACGTACCAGTGACATTTACCTTGCCTGGACTAGATCAAACGGGTATTGCTAACCTGTCAGGCTCAACCGTCAAGACAGATAGTGAAGGTAAAGCAACCATCAATTTATCAATTAGTTCACTTAATGCTACGCAGCGTGATTACTTATTAAAAAATGGTTTGCAAATTAATGCTTCTGTACCTAATGGCACACCAGTCAGTCCACTAAAACTTAACGCAAAACAAGTTTCTAGCGAAACTGATATTAACTCAATTTCAGTAATAGCGGATAGTGATAATATCTTGATGGCTGCAGGCAGTACTGTCAAAGTCACAGCCATGGCATTAGACAAAAATTTTGGTGGCTTGGCGAATCAAACTCTAACGGTTACAATTCCAGACCCATCAACTACGGGCGTGTACAATATTACAGGCTCAACGATTACCACTGATTCAAAAGGTGAAGCCACACTCACCTTACAAGTAAAATCAACGTTGACTACAGCCCAAAAACAAGCATTGGCAAACGGTCTTATCGTGAATGTCACATCGGCTAATGGCAAAACTGGTCAGATTCAACTTACTGCTAAAGCTGTCAATGACGTAGTCGCTAATAGCGTTACCTTGACCTCAAATGTTAACAATATCCCATTAACTGTCGGCTCACAATTCACGGTAACAGCTACCGTAAACGACGCGCAAAACGGCGTCATTGCCAATGCACCAGTTACCTTTAGCTTGCCTTCATTGGCAAGTTATGGTGTAGCAAGTTTATCTGCTTCTACAGTTTCTACCAACGCGCAAGGTCAAGCTATCATCACCCTGCAGGTACAATCATTGACCGATGCACAGAAACAAGCGTTATTGGGTGGCTTTACCATCAATGCCACTTCAAATGGCAAACAAGCCACGCCATTAACCTTAAAAGGTGTTGATCCGATCACGCGCTTTGATGTTAAAGCGGTTAAAGTCACCAGCCCAGTTACCAAGTTTAACGTACAAATCGGCGAACGCTTTACTGTGACTGCTTCAGTACTGAATGGCAATAACACTGGTATTGGGGGTACGCCGGTTCAATTTACCCTTGATGATCCAGCATTAACAGGCATCTATTCGGTTTCTGACACCTCTAACATTATCACCAATGCTAAAGGTGAAGCCAGTATTGAACTTGAAGTAAAATCAGAAGCGGCAAAACAGTTACTACTAACCAAAGGTGTAACTATCAAAGCCACGGCTAAAAACACTCAAGGTACTACTGCTGTAGATGTAACAGGTGCTACTACGGTGTTAGGTGTGGATCCAACCGTTAGTAATAATGTCGCAAAAGTCAGCAAAGCATTACTAGTGTCAAGTGTCAATCCCTTTGAGCTAGCAGTAGGTAACAAAATTAGCGTGACTGCGGTTATTGCAGATGCAAGTAACGGTAAATTAGACGGTGTACCTGTTAGCTTTGTGTTGCCTGCACTTGATCAAACAGGTATTGCTAATCTGTCAGGCTCTACCGTAACTACCAATTCTAATGGTGAAGCAGTAATTAACCTAGAGATTAAATCATTAACGGCTACCCAACGTAGCTATCTAGCAACCAATGGTTTAGTGGTTAAAGCAACTGTACCTAATGGCACGACCATCGCCCCATTAAAAATTTCAGCCAAGGACGTTGCTACACCTGCTACGGTGGAAACAGTTTCAGTGACTGCTGATAGCAACAACATTATTATGGCCGCCGGTAGTCACGTGAAAGTAACTGCGGTTGCACTGGACAAAAATTTTGGTGGTCTAAAAGGTCAGGTATTAACAGTAAATATTCCTAACCCATCCTTAACAGGAGTCTATAATCTCAGTGGCTCTACAATCACAACGGATGAGAAAGGTGAAGCGGTTATTGATTTGGAAGTTAAGTCACCTCTAACAGATGCTCAAAAACAAGCCTTAACCAGCGGTCTAAATATCACAGTTACCTCGCAAAATGGTAAACAGGGTGATATTAAACTTGCGGCAAAAGCAGCTAATGAAGTCTCTGTCAGCAGTGTAACCTTAACTAGTGATAATATACCCCTTGTTATTGGTAGCCAAGTTAAAGTTAAAGCTACTGTGCTAGATGCACAGCGTGGTGTTATTAAAAATGCTCCAGTAACATTTAATTTACCAGATTTTGCAACCACTGGCGTTGCAAGCTTATCATCATCCACTGTGCTGACTGATGATAAAGGTGAGGCGATTATTGTTCTAGAAGTTAAGTCACTCACCGATGCGCAGAAACAAGCATTACTTAACGGTTTTACCATCAATGCCACATCCAACGGTAAAGCTGCACCTGCCTTAACATTAAAAGGCGTAGATACCAGTGTCAAACGCCTTGATGTCAGATCGGTCAAATTAACCTCCCCTGTTAATCCATTTAATATCAAAATTGGCGAACGCTTTACCGTGACTGCGTCAGTCCTCAATGGTAATAATACTGGTATTGGCGGCGCACCTGTTGAATTCAATCTGTTAACTAACCCATCCGTATCGGGTGTATATGCAGTTTCTGATACCTCAAATATCACCACCAATGCTAGCGGCGAAGCCACGATTGAGCTAGAAGTCAAATCGACAGCTGCCAAAGACTACCTGATTCAAAACGGTATCAGCATCCAAGCGGTGTCTAAGAATACCATGAACACGACGCCAACTGACGTTGAAGGCAATATCACCCTAAAAGGCATTGACCCTGCCGCCGTGCCAGTCGAAGCTAACATTGCATTAGTCAAACAAGGTGCATTGAGTAGTAGTTTATCTAATAATATTTTCGATTTGACCGTGGGTGCTACCTTTGATATTGCTGCGACGGTAGCAGATGCCAATCAGGGTCCATTAAGCAAAGTGCCTGTCACTTTCTCATTGCCAGGGTTGGAATCAACGGGTATTGCTAATTTGTCAGGGTCAACGGTTACTACCGATACGCAAGGCAAAGCCGTTATCAAGCTACGTATTGACTCTTTATCAAAAACCCAACGTGATTATCTACTTACTAATGGTTTAGTAGTCAACGCGACAGTACCAAATGGCACCCAAATTAATCCGATTAAACTCACTGCTAGAGATGCAGGGATTGATAGCGTGATTACCTCTATTGCTGTCACCGCTGACAGAGATGATATTTTGATGATGGCAGGCTCTAAAGTCCATGTGACTGCTTCTGCATTGAATGGTAACTTTGGCGGCGTCGCTGCAAGTGATTTGACATTTAGCATTCCAGATCCAGCGTTGACTAATGTCTTTAATATCACGGGTACAACCGTGAAAACGGACGAGAAAGGCGAAGCCAGTATCGATTTAGAAGTCAAAAACTTATTAACCGTTAGCCAAAAAGCCTATTTACAAAATGGTCTAAAAGTTAAAGTCACTGCCCCAAGTGGCGCCACAGGTGAAATCACGCTAAAAGCCAAAGCCGTCAATGAAGTGAGCATTGATAAAGTGGTCTTAGAGAATTTCCCAAATACGCCAGTCGTATTGAGCCAAGGCAATGAGTTTATTGTGATGGCTCACACAGTCGATGCCCAAAACGGTGCTGTTACCAATGCGCCTGTTACATTCAACCTACCAGACCCGACAACCACTGGCATTGTGAGCTTATCACCTTCTACAGTATTGACCAGTGAAGTCGCTGCACCTGTAGAGCCGATGATTGGCGAGCGAGCGGTAATTATTCCTAAGGGTACGGCTTATATCCGCTTACGCGTGATAGACCCAGACAAAGCGGAAAAATTGATTGCAAGTGGCTATATGGTAAAAGCCGTATCTAACGGTAATGTAACACAAACACTCAATGTGCCTCTCACCAAAACTGCCTCACAACCGACGGTGAATGACATTGCTAAAGTCAATTTGGTTACAGATGTTAATACGCTAACTACCAATAATGGTGATACAATCAACGTGACTGCCCAAGTGCGTGATGCCAAAAATTTCAGCCTAGCGAACATGCCTGTCAGCTTTACGCTATTGGATGCGGCAGCTGCAACGGGTATAACTAATACCACCCCACTTCAAGCAACCACCAATGCCAATGGTGAAGCGGTATTAACCTTAAAAGTCGGTGCGCTCACCCCAGACCAAAAATATTATCTACAAACCAGTGGTCTATCATTTAAGGCAACTGCCGGCGCTATCACTAGCTCAACGGTTACCTTAAGAACCCAAGAAGCGATTACAGCCAATAGCGTCAACACATTGCTATTAACCAGTGATTCAGCAATTCAATTGGCTGTTGGCTCAAAAGTCAAAGTCACAGCACTTGCGATGGATAAAAATGGCGCTGTCGTGCCAAATGCGCAAGTCAGCTTTAAAGTCCCAACGGATTCTGGCTTGGTCAATAATACAGGTGCGGTTGTCAATACCAACGCCAATGGTGAAGCAACCATTGAAGTTGAAATCAAAGACCTTGCCAAAGCAACGACTGCCTTGCAAAACGGTGTAGTTATCTACGCCCAGTCTGGCACATCAGCAGCTACCACCACGGTACGCGGTGCGACGAGCAATGCCAATACTGAAGCCTACAAGCTATTTGTTAGCCCATCAAAAACAACGCTTAGAACAGCCACTGATACTGCCACTTTAGGCATCAAAGTAACAGATACCAAAGGTGGTATTAAAGCGGGCATTCCTGTTCAAATACAAATTGCTGAAGGTCTTGATAAAGGGATTACTTTTGACAAATCATCTAGTCTTGTCACAGATGCCAACGGTTATGTACAAGTTAATGTTATTCAAAGTGACATCGGTTTAATTTCAAAATTAGACCATACGGCTAAAGTTAAAGTCATTGTGAATGATGGCGTTTATCAGCAAGTCGAGCAAACGATAGACTTTACCGTAACAGGTACCAATATCAAAAATACTTTCATCTCCAAATCTGTCATTACCGATAGTGCTAGTGACACCGTTATTGTATCTGGCGTTGCAATTGATGGTAACGATAAGCCGATTGCCAACCAATCAATCCAATTATTAAATGATGGTACTGCTTTAGCAGTGACACCAGTAACAACAGATACCAATGGTAAATTTACTTTTACCTTAAACGGTTCACAACTGCCAACTGCTACAACTAATTTTAATTTACAAGCTAGAATCATCGATGCTAATAATCCAAATCTTGTCTCTCGACCTTATAATTTAGGCTCATTAACAAAAGTGACGGAAAGTAATCTAAGCCTAACCGTCACACAAAATGGTATCGTAGGTGATGAAGTAAAAGTTGACACACCAGCCACCATCACCATTGACCTACCTGATACCGTGACTAATGATACAATCATTTATTTAACTACCAATAAAGGTGGGCGTAAGATTGTCACTAAAAATGCGGATGGTACTGATAACATTCGGTACGAATCTCGAGTTGAGAGTAAAGCTCAAGGTGGCAAAGTTATATTTGATAATATAGAATCCATTTCTCCAGGTGTGGCTACACTAACTGTTGAATATAATGGCGCTAAACAACTTGAGAAAAATATTACCTTTATCACTGATAAGGTAGCTAAAGTATTAACTCAAGTTATCAATACCACTGTCAGTACCAATGGTGAAACCAAAATTATTGCCACAGTTCGAGATGACAAAGATGCGCCTGTCAAAAATGCCATCGTTGACTTTACACTACTTCAAGATGCTTCAAGTGGCAAGCTATCCACTGGCACAGCAATCACAGATGATGCAGGTAATGCAATCATAAGTTATTTTTCAGGCTCTACACCAACACCAGTGAATGGCGTAAAAGTACAGGCTCGCGTTCAATACATTAAGTTAAATAATCAACTTTTACCAATTTCTACAACCCCAAATTACCAACCACAAGATGTCAGCTTTACCGTACAAAATTTATCAGCTTGGATTGGTTTTGCCTTTGCTGACAAAGTAGCACCTACGGCAGATAATATCTATTATATCCGCGCTGGCTCTATCTTTATCAATAACAGCATCGGTCAACCTGCCGTCAATCAAGAAGTTTCCATCTCAGTTGTACCAAAAACCTATGGTGTGGGGATGTGGCAATTTATCGCTAAAGTACCAGGTGTGGCTGCTATTCCTGAAGTTAAAGATCCAACGACAGGCGCCATTACCACAGTTGGTAAGGATGCTATTCCAGAACAACCTGCTAAGTGGATTACCCAATCATTTATGAATGGTAGTCTATGGAGTGGTACTTTCAGCTGTCTTTCAGAAGATTTTAATAAAAATGCTACACTAGATAGTGGTGAAGACTATAATGGCGATGGTATGCTCACACCATTAAATCCGATTACAGTTTTAGCCCCGAACGGTACGCAAATCCTCAGTACACAAATTATGAAGACAGATTCGACAGGTAAGTTAGACTTTAGTATCCGTTATGGCAAAGAGTATGCCGAGTGGATGACAGCGACGGTTCGAGTAACGACAAAAGTTGATGGTAGTGAGTTCTCTCAAGAACGTGATATTAACCTACCTGTGTTAGATGATGATGTGATTACCGAAGATAACAAAGGTATCAGACCGAATCGCCTCAGTCCATTTGGTACTTTAGTCAGTTCTACAATGCTGCCTTATTGCTCATTCTTAGCTAACAACTAATAATTGGTCTATTAATCTTTGACAAACAAAAACCCCCTACACAATGTAAGGGGTTTTTGTTTGTCACCACAACATTCAAAAGACTAAGTCAACATCCGCCCCCGTGCGGTGCGTACGATATAGCCTTGCTGAATCAGATACGGCTCAATCACATCTTCAAGCGTGCCTCTATCTTCAGCAAGTGCGGCTGCGATTGATTCAACCCCCGCAGGCCCACCATTAAAACGCTCCTCTAGCATCTCAAGATAACGTCTATCAAGATTATCAAGCCCGCGTTTATCAACTGCCAGCATATCGAGTGCGCTATGCGCAATTTCAGCGGTGACGGTGCCATCGCCTTTAACTTGGGCATAATCACGTACGCGGCGTAACAACCGATTGGCAATACGCGGTGTACCGCGCGAACGTCTAGCGACTTCCACTGCTCCTTCTTTGGTCATAGGCACGTTAAGCAATCCAGCCGATCTTGTGACAATGGTCGTTAAGTCCTCCACATTATAAAACTCCAATCGCTGTACAATACCAAAACGGTCACGCAGTGGCGAGGTCAACAAACCTGCTCGCGTGGTCGCAGCCACCAGAGTAAAAGGCGGCAAATCAAGCTTTATAGAGCGTGCAGCCGGTCCTTCTCCAATCATAATATCAAGCTGAAAATCTTCCATCGCAGGATACAAGATTTCTTCAATCATCGGGCTTAAACGGTGAATCTCATCAATAAAGAGCACATCACCAGGCTCTAAATTGGTCAGCATCGCTGCCAAATCACCCGCGCGTTCAAGCACAGGTCCAGACGTTGAGCGCAGATTACCGCCCATCTCACGGGCGATAATGTTGGCGAGTGTGGTTTTACCCAGTCCAGGCGGTCCAAATATCAAGGTATGGTCGAGCGCTTCTTTTCTCGATAACGCCGCGTTAATAAACACGCCCATTTGTTCTTTGACCACAGGCTGACCGATATATTCAGCGAGTAAGGCTGGACGGATATTATTGTCATTTTGGTCTTCTGAGCGCCCCATCGGACTAATCAGACGTTGCTGAGAATTGGCACTTGAAAAAGGTGGAATCATAAGTATTTGACACTAGTTACAAGTTTTAACGAGGATAATAGCACTGGCAAATCTTGCAAGTACTATGGGATGTAGAGAGAAAAAGTAAAAAAATTTAGGGCAATACACGCTGCAATGTCATATCACATCGGGTGCCTTTACTATCCTTGCACCACTGCATTTGCTCGCCTTGCTGTTTGACATAAGCAACCAAAATATCGCCGGTCTGGTCAACGCGATTGCCAGAACAGTCTGTTGCATTGTTATCATATTGGGTCTGAATCGCTAGTGCAGGCAAACCATCGCCTGTGTCAGCGTACAAATATTTGCCGTACGTAAATTCCTGACCGCTTGAACCGATAAACTGTTGATCGCGCCCAAAATTATACCGCTCTTGACAACTTGGCTGCGCAGCGTCGGTTTTATCAAGTCGCAGCTGCCACTGTCCTGCGATATTTGGCAAAATATGCGTCGACACTTGCGCCACTTGCTGTTGGGTTTTGCTATCATCGGGCAACGTACCCCCCATGGCTAAACTGGTTAAAATGCCTACCAACGAAATATTCATGAAGTCCATCGTTATTTTATTCCTTTTATCATGCCATCTTTATAAGGTAATAACCCAACTCATCTACCAGTTCTCAATCAGCCAATTTTCACTCAGCAATGTTAGCACCGAGGTTTATAGTAACTTTTAATAACTTTTAATAACAAGTTTTGGTATTGGGGGTTAATATTTAAAGATATTCAAAATGTTAAAGGCTAAATTATTCTGCTTTTAATGGGGTCAGCACGCAAAAATTTAACCCAAAACCACAAAAATTATTTAAGCACTTTAGTTAAACAATTTAACTTTATTTAACTACTTAAAGTTTCATGTTCATCAATGGCTTTAATCATACTTGCTTTTGGCTTTATTTGCTATAACACAATAATCCTCATAATGCAGTCTTGCCAAAACATCAGGCGGTCATAAAATCTGTGCAAATTTGCTTGTCAAAAAGTTAAAAACCCAGCATAATAACCGAAGATTTCAGGAGAGAATGTTGTTTTGTTTTTCATCAAATTATGAAATACCAAAACCATCACCGAAGGCGCAAAGACCCTATAATCGCTCAGGTCAAAGGACTGGAATCGTAATTTTTGGCAGTGTTATGCACTGCATCAAAATATAACAAATCTGGAGAGTGTATTGCTTTGCAATACCACCGAAGGGGAAAAGATTGACTTGTCTGTGTGTAATATAAGCTATACTACAAGAAATTGATAAGTCGATTGAAAATCTCAGGTAACAGGACAGATAGGGCTGATAGCTACCGACATCAGGTTGGATTAGTTTTAGTGCTCTATTGATGTGCGATGTTTGGCTTTAGCGTTTTATCCCACGCTATTAAACCATCAAATAAAACATCAAACCGTTATTTGATTTTTACCCACTCAAGGATTTGCCATGTCAGCCACAGACAAGCCTTTAAACCGCACCCCTTTTTATCAATCCCATATCGATAGCAACGGCAAAATCGTTGACTTCTCTGGTTGGCAATTGCCTATCCATTATGGCTCACAGATTCAAGAACATGACGTTGTGCGTACGGATGCGGGCATGTTTGACGTGTCACATATGGTCGTGACTGACATCACCGGCAAAGACGCCAAAGCTTGGCTGCAAAAACTGCTCGCCAATGATGTCGCCAAACTCAAATTTGTCGGTAAAGCGCTTTACTCTGCCATGCTAAACGAAAACGGCGGCGTGATTGATGACTTAATCGTTTACCGCATGAACGATGCAGAGACCGAATATCGCATCGTCTCAAATGCTGCCACTCGTAATAAAGATTTGGCACAGTTTGACAAAATCGCCAAAGACTTTGCTGTCACCATTACCGAGCGCCCAGAACTTGCTATGCTGGCGGTACAAGGCCCCAATGCTCTGCAGAAACTGAGCCAAGCCAAACCAAATTGGGCAGATAGCCTAACTACCTTAAAACCCTTTGTGGGCAAAGACTTGACCGACATCGAAGGCGCAGATTGGTTTGTGGCGCGTACCGGTTATACGGGTGAAGATGGCGTTGAAGTCATTTTACCACAAGCCGAGGCCTCAGCATTTTTTACCTTACTTAAAGACCATGGCATCGCCCCAGCAGGCTTAGGTGCTCGTGATACATTACGTCTTGAAGCGGGTATGAATTTGTATGGCCATGAGATGGATGAAACCATCAATCCGTATGAATGCGGTATGGCATGGACGTTAGCGGTAAAAGACGATCGGGATTTTGTGGGTCGTGAGGCTATGCAAGCCAAACAAGACCAAGCGATTGCTGGGGGTAATGACGTCATGCAAGTAGGCTTAGTGCTAGAGTCACGTGGGGTACTGCGTGAAGGCATGACGATAACGCTAGACAATGGTAAAACTGGGGTAATCACTAGCGGCACTTTTAGCCCAAGCCTAAAACAATCGATTGCGATTGCCCGTATTCCAAAGACGACGGATACAGCAGCCACCGTTGATTTGCGGGGCACACCGACGCCAGTACGTATCATTTCGTTACCGTTTGTTAGAAATGGCAACAAACAATTCAACTAGGATTTTATCGTGTTATGATGGATTTAACGCTTATTAATGAACAATATTCAAATGATTAGTCAGCGTAATTTGAAAAACCAATAATAAATTCATCATACTTAGAAGGTAAAATCATGAAAAAGTTACTCTTTGTTGTACCGTTTTTGGCAAGTTTGGCGGCCTGTACCTCAACCCAAGTTGCACAGCCTAGTCCGTCACAAGTGTTGGCAGTTCAAGCAAATTCACAAACCTTTAAATGCGACAACAACACTGAAGTTGTGGCATTCTACGGTCAAGAAAACGGCAGCAATGTCGCAAATTTAAAAATCACTTCGCCAATGCTGGGTCTAAACCAAGCGGCGATGGTGTTAAAACAAGATGTATCGGGCTCGGGTAACCGCTATACTTTATCAAATGCCACCAAAACTACTGTGTATGATTGGGGCGTTAAAGGTGCAGAAGGTGCGTTAACCGTAACTTCACAAGGTCGTGATTATAACTTTGTGTGTAATGCTATTTAATCTTATTCACTTATTGAATGGGTTAAACCGCTAAGTTGGTTTTTAAGTTTGGTCGATATACATTGTATCGACCAAATTTTTGTTACTTATGTTTGTTAAATTACTTAGCTTTTAAAATGTTTGTTAAATTATTAGGCTTTTAAAAATATTTAGTAAAAAGGCGCCAAGTGTGACTGCTTGGCTAACAGCCTTTTATTTTCACCCCTACTTTCGCTTTGAGGAAAATAGTTATGAGCAATATTCCAGCAGATTTAAAATATGTGGCTAGTCATGAATGGTTACGCCAAGAAGAAGACGGCACTATCACCGTTGGTATTACTCACCACGCCCAAGACTTACTCGGTGACATCGTGTATGTTGAATTGCCTGAAGTGGGTGAACACGTTGAGGTGGATGCTGAAATTGCGGTCGTCGAATCGGTGAAAGCTGCTTCGGATGTCTACGCGCCCATCGCTGGTGAAATTCTAGCGGTCAATGAAGCTTTAGTAGATGCGCCAGAAACCATTAATGAAGACCCTTATGGCGAAGGTTGGTTCTTTAAAATCAAACCAGACAATGCCGATGATTACCAAGGCTTGATGGACGCAGACGAGTACCAAGATAGTATTTAATCATCTTTATCTCATGATTTTCATCTCGTCTTTTTTATAGACTCTAGCTAAGGTAATCGCTTGATTACCTTAGCCTGTTGTCCTATCAATTAACTGTAACGCATCCTTTATTTTGAACGCATCTTTTATTTTGTTAACTTGAGAGCTGATATGTCAACACTTACCCCGCTTGCTGACCCAAAAAAAGCCAGTTTTTATGATGTGGTGAGCACTCGCCGTTCGGTACGACGCTTTACCAAAACGCCCATCAGTGATGAAGTGCTCAATGCTTGTCTCGATATGGCGATGTTAGCGCCTAGCTCAAGTAATTTACAGCCTTGGCAATTTTTTGTGATTGAATCTGAAGAAAAGCGCCAAAAAACTGTGACCTATTGTATGAGCCAAAATGCAGCAAAAACCGCCAATAAGCTGATTGTCGTGGTCGCTCGTACTGACACGTGGCGTCAACATGCCAAAGACAATATCAAGTATTTTCCCGTCAAACCCGTACCAAAACCTGTGCAAGATTATTATGGCAAGCTTATTCCGCTGACCATGACGCGCGGTGTGATGAATGTGTTCACTCCTGCCAAATGGGCGCTGACACAAGCCACGCGCAAAGTCAAAGGTGCGATGGTTGACCCCATCTATGATGCTGACGATCTCAAAAACTGGGCACTCATTAGCACCTCACTGGCTGCCGAGAATTTGATGCTCGCCTTGCGTGCCCACGGTTTTGATAGTTGTCCGATGGGGGGATTTGATGAGCCACAACTCAAAAAATTGCTTGACCTCAATGAAGAGCAGCATATTTGTATGGTGATTGCTGCCGGTGAGCGCGACGAGCGTGGTATCTATAGTGAGCAATACCGTTTTGAGCGTGAGCGCTTTATCGTTAAGGTGTAATATCGTTAAAGTGTAATTTTTATCCATTCAACCGATGTTTGTCATGGTAGCCATGACAAAACCTGCTATTTTTATTTTCAATGTTTTATCAGACGCTAAAGGAAACTTGAATGAGTCAACCGTCTTTTCAATCATTTGCTGATTTATTCCAATCATCAGAATTTATTCATCGTCATGTTGGCATTAGCCAAGATGAAAAAGAAGCAATGCTACAAGCCGTCGGCGCTGACAGCATGGCAAGCTTTATTGAACAGACGGTGCCAGCTTCTGTACGTCTTAGCAAAGAGTTAGATTTGCCCCTCAGTATGACTGAGCATGATGCCTTGGCAAAGTTGCGCGGGTTGGCGGATAAAATCAAGGTCAATAAAAGCTATATTGGCTTAGGCTATTATCCGACTCGCCTACCTGCGGTGATTCAACGTAATGTGCTTGAAAACCCAGGCTGGTACACGGCTTATACCCCTTATCAAGCGGAGATTGCACAAGGTCGTTTAGAGGCATTACTCAATTTCCAACAAGTTTGTATTGACTTATCAGGTCTTGAATTGGCGGGCGCAAGTTTGCTTGATGAAGCGACGGCGGCGGCTGAAGCCATGGCGATGGCAAAACGCGTGGGTAAAAGTAAATCTAACCAATTTTTTGTTGATAGCCGTATCTACCCTCAAACCTTAGATGTCATCAAAACCCGTGCCAAGTATTTTGGTTGGGAGGTAGTGGTTGGTGATTTTGACGTTGCCAAGAATGGCGATTTCTTTGGCGCAATTTTCCAGTACGTGGGTAGCGAAGGCGATGTGGTTGATTTAACTGATATCATCAGTGCGGTCAAAGCCAAAGGCACGCAGACAATCGTTGCTGCTGATGTGATGAGTCTGGTACTTCTTAAATCACCGGGTAGCATGGGTGCGGATGTGGCACTGGGCAACACCCAGCGTTTTGGTGTGCCGATGGGCTTTGGTGGTCCACACGCGGCTTATTTTGCCTTTAAAGACAGTGCCAAGCGCTCTGCCCCAGGTCGTATCATTGGCGTATCGGTGGATGCTCAAGGTAAACAAGCCTTGCGTATGGCACTACAAACCCGTGAACAACATATCCGCCGCGAAAAAGCCAACTCAAATATTTGTACATCGCAAGTGTTACTGGCCAATTTGGCAGGGATGTATGCGGTGTATCATGGTCCTGAAGGCATCAAACGTATCGCCACCCGCATTCATGCGTTGGCAAGCGCTTTTGCCCAAGCCATCAAACAAGCTGGTATGTCGATTGTGCATGAGCAGTTTTTTGATACCGTGTTGGTGAACACCCAAGGTCAAACTGAGCAAATCTATCAAAATGCCCTCAATATCGGCTATAACCTGCGCAAAGTAGACGATAACCATATTGCCATTGCCTTTAATGAAACCAGTGATGCAGCGGATTTTGGTGTGCTCACGCAGTTATTCACAGGCGTAGCGGCTCAATTATCCGATGATATCAGCTTGTCTTTGCCAGCATCATTGCTACGTACCGATGCGATTTTAACTCATCCTGTCTTTAATCGTTATCACACCGAACATGAAATGCTGCGTTATTTGAAAAAGCTAGAAAACAAAGACTTGGCGATGAATCATAGTATGATTTCGCTGGGTAGCTGTACCATGAAACTTAATGCCACTAGCGAAATGCTACCGATTACTTGGAATGAATTTGCCAATGTGCACCCATTTGCACCTCGTGAACAAGTGGGCGGCTATATCGAAATGATTGAAGGCTTGCAAGAGCAACTCAAAGCCATCACAGGGTTTGACGCTATCTCTATGCAGCCAAATTCAGGCGCATCAGGCGAGTACGCGGGACTATTGGCGATTCGTCGTTATCATGAAAGCTTAGGTCAACCCAATCGTCATATCTGTCTGATTCCGCGCTCCGCACACGGCACCAATCCTGCCACAGCACAGATGATGGGGATGGAAGTCGTCGTGGTAGCCACCGATGAGCGTGGTAACGTTGATATTGCCGACTTGGCCCAAAAAGCGGAAAAATACAGCGACAATCTGGGCGCCTTGATGATTACTTACCCTTCGACGCACGGTGTGTTTGAAGAAGGTATCCGTGATATCTGTGACTTGATTCATCAACATGGCGGTCAAGTGTATATGGATGGCGCTAACATGAACGCACAGGTCAGTATGATGCAGCCTGCGGATGTCGGTGCTGACGTCCTACACATGAATTTGCACAAAACCTTCTGTATTCCACACGGCGGCGGCGGTCCTGGTATGGGTCCTATTGGCATGAAATCACATTTAGCGCCTTTTATTGCCAATCATGTTGTATCTGCAGTACCCAATGCCCAAGATGGCATGAGTGCGGTATCGGCTGCCCCGTTTGGTTCAGCCAGCATCTTGCCTATCTCATGGATGTATATCACCATGATGGGTCGTGATGGCTTGGTGCAAGCGACAGAAGCTGCGTTATTAAATGCCAATTACACGGCTATGAAATTAAAAGACCATTACCCCGTGCTTTACAGTGGTGAAAATGGTCGCGTCGCCCATGAATGTATCATTGACATCCGCCCATTAAAAGCCGAAACAGGTATCACCGAAGTTGATATCGCCAAACGTTTAATGGATTATGGGTTTCATGCGCCTACCATGTCTTTCCCTGTGGCAGGTACTTTGATGATTGAGCCGACTGAGTCAGAAAGCAAAGAAGAGCTAGACCGCTTTATCTCAGCTTTCATTCAAATCAAAGCTGAGGCGATGAAAGTTAAAAACGGCGACTGGCCAGCAGATAACAACCCGCTAGTGAACGCACCACACACCGCACAAGTGGTGACCGGTGACTGGGATCGTCCATACAGCCGTGAAGAAGCCGCCTATCCACTCGCCTATGTACGTGACAATAAGTTTTGGCCATCGGTGAGCCGTATCGATGATGTGTATGGCGATAAAAACTTAATCTGTTCTTGCCCCGATATCTCAAGCTATGAGAATGGTGAAATCGCAGAGTAAACTTCAATCAATCTTTACCGTATTTTTTACAAAAGCCATGCAAAAATGTGTGGCTTTTTGCTATAAAGCCAATTGCGAGTCAAAAGAATTCTGCTATGATGCAGGGACTCAAAAAATTTGTAATCATTACGCATTACTTCAAACCCATCATAAGTCAAGGATGACATTATGTTTAGTACCATTGCGATTATTATTTCGCTCTTTCTATTAATGTATTTTGCCTATCGCGGCTATTCTGTATTAATTTTAGCGCCCTTGATGGCTACCCTAGCGGTTGCGCTGTCAGGTGATATTCTAAGCTCACTACCTATCTATACCACCGTTTTTATGAAAGCATTGAGTGGCTTTTTATTGAAGTTTTTTCCCATATTTTTGCTCGGGGCGGTGTTTGGTCAGCTCATGGCAGATTCTGGGGCTGCTACAGCGATTGCCAGAACGGTGGTTAGTAAATTAGGCGCGAATAAAGCCATACTGGCTGTGGTTTTGGTCTGTGCGATTTTAACCTATGGCGGTGTGTCGCTGTTTGTGGTGGCTTTTGCCATTTATCCGATTGCTAAAGATTTGTTCAAGGCAGCAGGGGTGCCAAAAAGGCTGATTCCAGGGGCGATTGCGTTAGGGTCATTTACCTTTACCATGACAGCGTTACCCGGGACGCCGGCCATCCAAAACGCGATTCCCATTCCCTATTATGGTACCAATGCCTTTGCCGCACCCATTTTGGGTATTATTGGTTCGCTCGTGATGTTTGGTTTGGGCATGTTGTGGCTGCAACGACGCGCCCATAGCGCCAAAACGGCTGGCGAGGGATATGGTATTCATGAAGATGATGAGCTGCATGCTGATAACTTAGACCCCCATCACACCTCTTTTATGGTGGCGATGATTCCTTTGGTATTGGTCATCGGCATCAATGCCTTGTTAACGTACGCGGTTTTTCCGAGTATGGATTTCTCTGCACTGCAAGCGCAGTTTAAAGACTTGGATATCAAGGGCGCTTTGGGACTTTGGTCAATCATTATCGCTTTAGTCACGGCGATTATTGCCTTGATTGTGCTGCGCCTAGGCAAATGGACGAACTTGCAACACAGTCTTAATAAAGGCACTTATAGCTCCATGTTGCCTATTTTTAATACAGGTTCAGAAGTCGGTTATGGTGCGGTGATTGCCACATTGGCGGGTTTTGCGATGTTACGTGATAGCGTGTTAAATCTATCGCCTAATAACCCATTAATCTCAGAAGCCGTGGCGATGACCACCTTAGCGGGCATCACCGGTTCTTCTTCTGGCGGCTTGAGTATCGCCCTACCCATTTTAGGCAAAGAATATTTGGCGCAGGCAGTGGCACATGGGATAAATCCTGAGTTACTGCATCGTGTCGCGGTGATGGCAGCAGGTGGCTTAGACACGCTACCGCATAGTGGTGCGGTGATTACGTTATTTGCCATTTGCCATTTGACCCACAAGCAATCTTATAAAGATGTCGCCATAGTGACGATGGCAATTCCGCTGATTGCGGTGACGGTGGTGATTGCTTTGGGTACCATGCTGGGTTCTTTTTAACCTGTTTATTTTTAAGCCATTTAGTAGTAAAAAATCCCACTCAGCGGTGGGATTTTTTTATTTATTCAGCGGTTGTTTCATGGTCAATAGATGGCGAGTTATTGGCAATCACCGTATCTAAAATGGGTAAAATCTCTGCCATAATCCACGCTTTGCGCCACCCACTCAGCCAAGGGCTTAATGCCGGTTTTTCTGCTGCGACAGCATAAGCATACAGCTCTGACAGCCATTTTTTTCGCATCAATACTGTCTCATCAATTGACAGGGTTTGCCCATGCTGCTTAATCGCTTTTTCCAGTTGTTTTTGCACATTATTAGACAGACTGCGATACGGTAAGGGCAATAGGGCTGGATAAGCTGCGTCATCTTCTTTTCGCACCTTATCAATCAGCGTCAAAATCTCTTGACCATACATGCGAATCACATTGGGCTTGATACTGGTAAAACTTAGCTGCTTCATGCTAAAAGGCGGTTTTTCGATGATTTCACGCAGCGCCTGCGGGCGCAGGATAAAAGTGCGCGGTCTATTGATTGATTTGGCAAGTTGTTCGCGCCATTCGCACAGCGTTTGCAGCATGGCGAGTTGCTCGCGATTATCGCGGTAATCAGCGACACTCAAGTACAAAGCGTTATCAGGCGTGGTAAAGTTGGCAAAAATTTCTTGCGTATAGCTTTGGCAGTCTTCAACCGCATATTGCCATAAACCTTGCTCGGTCAACTGTGTTTTGATGGCAACAAACATCGGCAATAAATAACGCACATCGTCTACTGCATAGCTTTCTTGCTCAGGCGTTAATGGGCGCTGCAACCAATCTGATTGGCTTTCACCTTTATCCACATGCACAGCAATCGTTTCTTGCAGCGATTTTTGATAGCCAAGCGAGTTTTCACCAGTCAAAAAACCCAAACCAATTTGGGTATCAAACACATTGCGCAGCGCAGGCAAGTTGGAGAGTAAATAATAAATCCCCAAATCTTCGCCACACGCATGTAACACCACGGTGGGTATATCCGCTAACACTTCCCAAAATTCTTCTAAATACAGCTTAGGCGCGTCAATCAAATAAATCGCTTTGCCTGTATTGATTTGAATCAGCGCAAGAATGGGAAAAAAAGTGTCGCGCTTAATAAACTCAGTGTCTAACGCAATGGTATCGACTTGCTCTAGGTCATCGAGCAGGGCAAAAAGTGCGTCCTGAGTTTTCACCCAATGGATTGGCAAGTCATGGAGTTGTTGTAATTGGGCTGGGCTTAACGGGTTCTGGATGAGCATAACTTGGGTCTTGTGGACGGATAATTTAAGCGTATTTTATGATGAATCTAGGATTTTGTCTTGTCAAACTGATGAAAAGATTTTATAAGCGTCCACGATTTTGCAGGGCTTGACCCAGTGTCATGCTATCTAAATACTCAAGCTCACCGCCCATCGGAATTCCTTGGGCAATCCGGCTGATATGAGTGACGTAAGGCTTGACCGCTTCACTGATAAAATGCGCGGTGGTTTGCCCTTCTACCGTGGTACTGGTTGCCAAGATGATTTCTTCCACCGGGGTTTGCGCAGCTTGGTGTTGCTTTAACAGCCCAATCAGCTGATTGATGCCGAGCTGCTCCACGCCAATGCCATCAATGGGTGATAAATGCCCGCCAAGCACAAAGTATTTACCGTTAAACCCAGCGGTTTGCTCAATTGCCATCATGTCTGCTGCCGTCTCTACGATACAAAGCACGCGCTCATTGCGGCGCGGATCGCTACATATCGGGCAAATATCCTCATCTGATAAACCACGGCATACTTGGCACTGCTTGATATCATGCATCGCCACAATCAAGGCTTCGCCCAATGCTTGACCTTGCGGGCGTTTATAGCTAAGCAAGTGCAATGCCATCCGCTGAGCAGATTTGGGTCCTACCCCGGGCAGTACTTTGAGTTGTTTTACAAGTTCATCAAATTTTGGCGTAAGCATAGGCGCATTCTTATAAAAATGATAAAAAATAAAAAAAGCTGGCTGGAAAATAAAAAAGCTGACAATCAATTATCAGCTTTTTATGGGGGTTTGACTGCATAATCGCAAGGCAATTTTCCACTATTTTATAGCCCTAGTGGGTTTAAAATAAACCATTCATGCCTGGTGGTAACCCCATGCCATTGGTAGCACTCGCCATTTCAGTCTCATGTAGTTCATCGGCCTGACGCACGGCATCATTGATAGCAGCCGCAATCAAATCTTCAATCATATCAGGGTCATCTTGCAGTAGGCTTGGATCGATTGATAAACGTTTGACCACATGGCGACCATTCATGGTGACTTTGACCAAGCCACTACCCGCTTCGGCATGCACTTCTTTTTCTGCCAGTTTTTTCTTGGCGTTTTCAACGTTTTTTTCGACTTGCTTTTGCATCATTTGCGCTTGTTGCATGAGGGCTTGTAAGTTCATAAGTTTTCCTGTTTGTTTCTAATCTTGGTGGCTCATTGTAGCGAATTTGACCGCAAACTGTCTATTGCTAATCGTTAGCCCAAATTTTTAACATACAACTGCTAACATAAAATTGTTAGCATAAAAATGCTAAGATAACCTCACTACCATAAACCCATTAACAGCAAAAAACTACGACTATGACAACAAATACACCCCCATCGCTAGAGGTCGCTCTCTATAAAGCTGCTGATGTTATTAAATGTGCGCAAAATATTGCCATCCTGACGGGGGCAGGTGTCTCGGCTGAAAGTGGCATTTCGACTTTTCGGGATAAACTTACCGGACTTTGGCAACAATACCAAGCCGAATATCTGGTCAGCATTCAAGCGTTTGAAAAGGAGCCTGAACTGGTGTGGCAATGGCACCAATGGTGGCGTGGACAAATCGCCGATAAACAGCCCAATCCTGCCCATTTTGCCTTAGGTGAATGGCAAGCATTGGCAAAGCAGCAAGGCAAAAGTTGGACGCTGTTTAGTCAAAATGTCGACAATCTGCATGAGCAAGGCGGTGCCACGGTGGCAAAACTGCACGGGGATTTGGCCAAAAATCGCTGCCATGATTGCGGCAAGCCGTATACCAAAGCGATTGCTATCACAGACACTGAGTTAAAGCATTGTGAATGCGGCGGTTTGATTCGCCCGGATATTGTGTGGTTTGGCGAGATGTTACCCCAGGACGCTTGGCAAACGGCAGAAACGGCAACGCTCAATTGTGATGTATTGGTGAGTATCGGCACATCAAGCGTGGTCTATCCTGCGGCGGGCTTGATTGATTTGGCAAAACAACAGGGCGCAACCGTCATCGAGATTAATCCCAATCCGACCCAGACCACAGCGGTTGACATCGTGTTACCCGACAACGCAGGGAAAATATTGCCGTTGTTGGTCAATGCGCTGAAATAAAAAAGCCAGATAAAAAAGCGCAATAAAGCAGTGACATAAAAAAGCCAGTAAATTTTGCTACTGGCCTATGGGTTTTGGTTTTCTTTTAAGAGAGTGTATCCAAACCGCGTTTTAAATCAGCGATAATATCATCGACATCTTCAAGCCCCACCGAGAAGCGAATTAAGCCTTCGCTCACGCCTGCCTCGATTCTTGCTTCAGGTGTCATGCGAAAATGTGTGGTCGTCGCAGGATGGGTAATGGTGCTTTTGGCATCGCCTAGGTTATTGGTAATCGAAATCATGTTGGTACTATCGATAACATGCCAGGCTGCCGCTTGGTCAGCCACCTCAAAGCCAATAATAGCGCCAAACGCACCGCCTTGCACATTTTTAAGTGCGGTGTGTTGGCGTTTGGCGATGTCATGGGATGGATGATCGGGCAACCCTGAAAAATGCACTTTGCTGACTTTTGGGTGATTGTGCAAAAATTTAGCGATTTGATTGGCATTTTCGCAGTGGGCTTTCATACGCAGTGACAAGGTTTCTAGACCCTTTAGCAACACCCACGCATTAAATGGCGATAGACTAATCCCACCGGTACGCACTACCCCAAAGGCTTTTTCCATCAAGTCATTGTTACCGACCAACGCACCGCCTAGCACACGACCTTGACCGTCAATATATTTACTGGCGGAATGCAATACCACATCCGCACCCAACATTAAAGGTTTTTGAATAGCAGGGGTAGCAAAGCAGTTATCGACGATTAATAGCGCATCGTGGTCATGCGCCAGCCTTGATAAAAAGCTTAAATCGGCAATTTGCGCCAAAGGATTGGAAGGGCTTTCGCAGTACAGCACCTTGGTATTAGGCTGCATCGCCTGTTGCCAAGCGTCATTGTCAAAACAGTCTACATAACTCACCTCGACGCCAAACGCCTTAAAGTAGGTATCAAACAGGGCGACGGATGAGCCAAATAATTGCTTGGCTGCTAGCAGATGATCACCGGCTTGCAAGTACGCCAAACACATGGTCAAAATCGCGCCCATGCCTGATGCGGTTGCAACGCAGCGCTCGCCTTCCTCTAAAGCTGCCAATCTACGCTCAAAAGCGCGCACGGTCGGATTGGTATGGCGCGAGTAGACATTGCCTTTTTTATTACCATTAAAATGATCGGCGGCATCGGCGGCATTTTTGTATACGTAGGAGCTGGTGGTAAAAATCGCTTCGTTATGTTCGCCTTCATCGGTACGGTGATAACCGCCGCGCACGGCGATGGTTTGGTCGGCATAGTCTAGGCTTAAATCAAGTGCATCACTTTGCCAGTTGGGGTCTAATTGGGTCATAATGTTACATCTTTTGTGCATCAAATAAATTATGATAGCATAAGTTGGATTTGACGGTGGCTTTCAAGTCAGTATTTTACGCAAAAACGCCATGACAACCAACTTTTCTTAGGTGAGTGCCACGTTAATTAGTGATTTTTTTAAAAGGATTCAGGCTTTGGTAGCAGCATTTTATTCGGTATCTGTTGGCTTTGTCAGACTAGCATCGCAAAAACTCACGCCCAAAATTGTGACGTTTTGCTTGCCATTGCTATTTACGCTGCTACTTACGCTACTTACCGCTTGCCAAATGCTGCCGAACAATCCCCATATCGCCGCTACGCCAACTGTATCAACGCAGCTGACAGGTGCGCAAAAATTTTCCGAAAAATCGCGTATACAAGGTCAATATTTAATCAGCCGTATCAGTGCCAGCAAAAACCCCTCACCAAGCAAATTTTCCGGTTATTATCCGCTGATTGATAGCAGTGATGCGTTTGCTTCACGCAGTATTTTGACCGAAATGGCTCAGCAGACCATCGATATCCAATACTATATTTGGCACAACGATGCAGCAGGACAATTGATGCTCAAAGACTTGTACCAAGCCGCCAATCGGGGTGTCAAAGTACGACTGTTACTCGATGATTTGAACACCAATCCGGAACTTGACCAACAGCTGCTTGCCTTTGCGGCGCATGCTAATATCCAAGTGCGATTGATCAACCCCAAAGTGGTGCGCGGCTTTACCCCCGCCAATTTTGTGGTAGCACTGCCCCGCTACCAACGCCGCATGCACAATAAAAGCATGACCTTTGACCGTCAGTTATCCATCATTGGTGGGCGCAATATTGGCGATGAATATCTGCGTAAAGATAGCATCGCTAAGTTTGCTGATTTGGATGTTTTGCTTGCCGGCAAAGTGGTCAACCAAATCAATGATAGTTTTGAAGATTATTGGGATAGTCCTCTATCCTATGATATCAAGCGTTTGGTCAGACCCTCAAAAAACCCCGAGCGTAATAAAAGCGATGAGCCATTTTTGGGGACTTTGACGGCGATTGCACCGGTCAACAGCCAGTCTCATCTACATAAAAGCTCGCAACTTTATCGGGTACAAAATGGCGCCATAGTCGATAAACAACTGTATAACAAAAAAATCCAATTTCGTTGGCAACCGATGCAGTTTTTGGCAGATGATGTCAAAAAACTGCTTAATCAAGATGATAAAGATAGCCGATTGGTATCACAGCTTCGGGCACGTATTGGCACCCCAAAACAGCAATTGACCATTGTGTCATCGTATTTTGTGCCCACTGACTTGGGCGTACAGCAACTAAGCAAGCTCATGGAAAACGGGATAAAAATCAATATTTTTACCAACTCGTATGAATCAACCGATGTGCCTATCGTGCATTCAGGGTATAACGTGGCACGCGTGCCGATGCTCAAAGCGGGAATTGGACTGTATGAGCTAAAATCCTCTGCCGATGCAGACTTTCGCCGCAAAAAACGTAGCTTATATCGCAGTAAATACAGCACCAGTCTGCATACCAAAGCCTTTGCCGTGGATGACAAATATACGTTTATCGGTTCTTACAATGTTGACCCGCGCTCTGCCAATATCAATACCGAGCTTGGTGTGCTGATTGAAGATAAAGCGCTTGCCAAATCCTTCCATAATACGTTCGATAACTCCATGCTCAATGTCAGTTACCGCGTCAATCTCGATGATAATGGACAATTGATGTGGCAAACCCATGATGATAAAACCAATAAAAAGCTTATCAGCTTGGATAAAGAGCCGCATATGACGTTTGTCAATGGACTTTGGCTAAAGATTTTTTCTGCTTTGCCATTTAAGCGCTTGTTGTAAGCGGGCATATTACAAAAAACACACATTTTTGGTAGTAAAAATAGTACCAAAATCACTATAGTATGCGGTTTCAAAAAGTAATATATCTCAACTGTTAAATCATGACGTTTGCTTGTAATATTTATTTAAATAATTAAATTTATTACAGTTTTGATAAATTACTGTTCAATTTGTCAAGTAATTTAATTTGTCAGGTGAATGGTGACGAATTTAATTTTTTAGCGCGTTAAGTAACCTATCTGTTCATTGATTATAAAGCGTGCAAACCTTTAGCCAGCTTCTAGGTGATATTGTCGACTATGCCATTTTTTCATGATGCCAACGAAGAAATTAGGGATTTAAATCGCTACGAAAAAAACGTGGTGTATTTAACGATTTTTGGGGCTTTTTTTGCTTCCTTTGATTTTACGATTTATTTTTATTTTAATGATAGTATCAATCAAGCTTTTTTCCCAGAAAATATACCTGAGTCGTTAAAGTCGATTTGTTTTTTGCTGCTGATTTTAGCCGGTTATATGTCAAGACCGCTAGGTGGTTTGATATTGGGTGATATCGGCGATCGCTATGGCAGAAAACATGTGTTGCTGTATAGTCTGCTGTTGGTGGGTGCGTCTGGTTTAGTGATTGCCTGTTTGCCTACCTATCATCATATCGGTGTGGCAGCGATTGTTCTCATGCTATTATTGCGTTTAATTCAAGGCTTTGGCTATGGGGCTGAGGTGCCCGCTTCATGGGTCTATATTGCTGAGCATATGCCACGGCGTCAATTAGGGTCAGTGTGTGGTGGTCTTATTAGTGCACTGATTTTGTCGACTTTGATGGGCAATATTTTAAGCGCCACCTTATCAAATATGCTCACCCCTACCCAGATGCAATCGTATGGTTGGCGTATTCCTTTTGTCATCGCCAGTATCGGTACGCTATTTGCGGTGCTTTTACGAGCCAAGCTCGAAGAAACCCCGCTTTGGCTGATGGCTAAGTCTAAAAATCGCTTGGCTAAACGTCTGCCAATACGCCGAGCTATTATCAAATACCGTTATGGTACGGTGATGACGCTGGGTTTGTCCTGGTTTACCGCCAGTGTTTATCTGACAATTTATCTGCTTTTGCCGATTTTGGGCATCCAGTTTTTTGATGTCGATACCAGTTTGATGATGATATCCAATGGAGTGGGTATTATCTTTGGTGGATTGGGGGCGTTAACTTATGGTTATTTTGCCGATCGTTTTAACTCAGGTCGTGTATTTACTTTAGGCTGTATATTTTTAAGCATTGCCAGTGTTATTTTCTTTGTTTCACTAAAAAACAGTAGCGAGTTACTACTGATTAACTATGCGATTTTAGGATTTTTCTCTGGCGTGATTGGCTTAGTCCCAAGTATTTGTGTGCGTCTGTTTCCAGTGAGTGTACGCCTAAGCGGTATTAGCTTTACCTATAATGTGGCGTATGCATTGACAGGCGCATTATTGCCTGTATTATTGGTTTATTTTTCACGTAAATTAATGCTTTCAAGCGCCTTGTATCTGGTGTTTGTCTGTGTGATTGGCATCATTATGGGTATATTGTTGACCAATTTGCATGGTTTGTATCGCATGGAAGATAAGCGGCTGATGAATTCTTGAGTTTTTTCATCGCTGATAGTTGTTTTACCATCGCTTTTTTTTAGCGCCCGCTTTTATTAATTGGCTGACAGATTAGCTATAGATTAGCCACTTTTTTTGAATATTTGCCTATGACACTGCCTAT
>NZ_DALZSV010000020.1:31832-41535 GCF_032014955.1 Moraxella sp. CTOTU47724 | reverse complement strand
TTCGCCATGATAATTTAGCTTTTTTGAATTGTTTTCTAGCTTTGGCGTGGGTTTCGTTGATGGCTTGGATAGTCTGACTGTGTAAGCCTAGCAGTTCACCACTACCTTTGGTATATTCGTTTAAATCATACGCACTAAAGAATTTGCCAGTACGCTTAAGATGCTCGTAGCTTAACGCATTGACATAGTTCCATACGAAATTCACCGAACCGCTTAGGCGATTTAATTGGTTTATGTGTTTGTCTCGTATGCGTAGCTTGAGTGTTTTCATAGGATTATTTTAGCAAAATTTATGCAAGCGTTATAGTGTACAAGTTGCCTTATATCCACCGCCTAAAGTCGGTGGTTTTACGGCAACGGCTGATAAAAATCCAGAAATAAAGATACAAAAAGCTCTGCATCCAAAATCTTAAGCACGGCTATAGTACCATCTCACTTTGATTTTCCAAACTATATTTATGCGCTTTAAATATTCTTAGCTAGAATAAAAAACCAGAGCCGAACTCTGGTTTTGTGAGGTAAAAACAGCCAACTATTTTGCCGCAGGTGCCGATGCTATGGTGCTTGTTGGGCTGGCTAGTTGATCAAAGACACCACCATCTTTGAAGTATTTGGTCATGATATCCGTCCAGCTGCCAAATTCGGCATTGGGACTAAAGGTGGTAAGCGCGGGTAATTTATCTTGATTTTTAGCCAGTACCGCCGCATCGCTTGGACGCAGGTATAAATCTGCCGCCAATTGCTGGGCAGGCTCGCTCCATAAATAATCAAGATAGGCTTTCGCTGCTTCGTTGGTGCCTTTTTTATCGGTCACTGATTTAACAATCGCCACCGGGTTTTCTGCTGATATGGTGTAGCTTGGATAGACAATTTGCACATCGCCTTTACCAAACTGTTTGACCGCGAGATTGGCTTCATTTTCAAAGGTGACTAACACATCGCCAATTTGACGTTGTAAGAACGTGGTCGTCGCCGCACGCCCCCCATTTTCATATACCGGCACATTTTTGAGCAGGTCTTTGACAAAGTTTTTGGTTTTGCTTTCATCTTTATTAAAACTATGTAAGCCGTAGCCATACGCACCTAAGAAGGCATAACGCCCATTACCCGTGGTTTTTGGGTTGGCAAGGACGATTTGTACGCCTGGTTTTGCCAAATCAGACCAGTCTTTGATTTGTTTTGGGTTGTCTTTACGCACCAAAAACACGATGGCACTGGTATAGGGTACTGCTTTATTTGGGAATTGGCTTTGCCAATCTTGTGCCACCAAGCCTTTTTTTACCAACAGCTCTACATCTGAGCCTTGGTTCATACTGACCACGTCCGCTTGCAGACCGTTGGCAACTGCTAGCGCTTGTTTGCTAGAGCCGCCATGCGACTGCTGAATATCAATGGTTTTGCCACTATTTTTGGCTTCGTAGTATTTGATAAACATGGGATTGTAGCTTTTATAAAAGTCACGCGCGACGTCATAGGAGACATTGAGCAGTTTAATAGCGCCTTTATCGCTCGCACCTTTATTTGATTGCGTGGCGGCTTGACCTGAAGCGGCTTGTTGGTCTTGCTGGGTGGGCGCACGTGAACAGCCTGCTAGGCTCACGCCTAATAACGCTAGACTTGATAGCACGGCTACGGTTTTGTGTTGAACCTTATTTTTTTTTTGAAAATTAACAGTCATCATGGTCACCCCTCATCTCAATATATAGTGTTAAATGTTAAATTCATTCATATTATTTTACAAAAAAAGCGTCGTCAAGCAAAAACAATATTATTCTGCACCCATATTCCACTTCTGAATATTACATCATAAAATATAATGTAATATTTAAAATTAAAGATTGAGCAAACTGAATCCCATTCACATCACACCTAAATCACAAATGTCACATTGTCAGCGTTATCATTTTCGCCTACAATTTTATTTTTAATTATCAAGAATTCTCCATGGCAAAAGCTTCCAAAACCGTTATCAAATCAATTGAAGATCAGCTCGCACGACTGGATTTGCAAACCACCTCATTAAATCAGGCTGATGACGTATTTTTGGCGCTGCTTGACGATGGTGAGCCTGACAATAAAGCAACTGCAAAGCGTGGCAGTGTTGATAACTTAAGCGTTGATAGCTTAAACGATTATGACTTTAGCGAACAATTAGCCATTCAAGATCGCGATAGCCAATTGCAACAGGCGTTAAGCGATACCGTATTGTCATTGAGCGATTATCTATCCGCTGTTCAGTTGGTGATTAGTGAAACGTTTGCCCATACCGTTTGGGTGAAAGCTGAAATCCGTAGTCTGTCAGCCAAAGGCGGTCACTATTATTTTGAATTGGCGGATAAAGATATGGATGGCAAAGTCACCGCCAGCTGCCGCGGCACGCTATGGCGTGGTCAAGCAGCCAAAGTACTGTCAAAATTTGAAAAAAATACTGGCATGAGCCTTGAGCGAGGCTTGAATGTATTGCTCAAAGTCTCAGCCACGTTCCATGCCCAGTATGGCTTTTCATTAAACATCGTCGATATCGACCCCACTTACACATTAGGCGATTTGGCAAAGCAATACCAAATGATTTTAACCAGACTGCATGAAGAAGGGCTGCTTGATCTCAATCAATCACTCCCGATGCCGTTTGATATTGAGCATGTGCTCGTCATCGCGCCTGAAAAAGCCGCAGGGCTGGGCGATTTTCGTGCGGATGCCGATAGGCTCGCCAGTACAGGGGCGTGTATTTTTCATTATGAGCACGCCACCTTTCAAGGCAATCATGCCCCACAAGATATCCGCCAAGCCTTGATTCATGGTATTAAAACCCTTGCCAATCAAGCCATCACGCCCGACTTGATAGTGATTATCCGAGGTGGTGGCGCGGTGGGCGATTTGGCCTATCTCAATGATTACGAACTTGCCGCGCTGGTGGCTGAGCAGCCGATACCGGTATGGGTCGGCATTGGTCATGAGCGCGACCGCGTCATGCTAGATGAAGTGGCACATCAAAGTTTTGATACCCCATCGAAGGTTATCGCAAGCATTCGCAATCATTTGCTGACTATTACTCAGGCTGCCAAACAACATTTTTTGACCATCGAGCAAATTGCTAAATCCAGCATCTTGCAGGCACGCCATGATAGCGAACAACAACTTACCAAGATACAATCGGCAGCGCAGCGACAATTATCTGCCGCTAAACTTGCCATGGACAACCAATTTGTACAGATTCGCCAGCTTGCTTATCAGCAAATCACAACGGCTCGTCAATCGACCGATCGACTGCGTGAGATGACATTGTTACAGCATCCGTCAACTGTATTAACCCGTGGCTATGCGATTATCAGAACCTCGCATCCTGCATCAAATACGGTGATGACTTCGATTGCCCAAGTTGAACCCAATTCAACCATAACCATTGAACTACAAGATGGCTATCTACAAGCCACTGTCAATGCCAAACACCCAAAAAACTGACCTATCCATCAACAGGAATAACCATGACCGAGCCAACTGATTTCAAAAGCGCCTATGAGGTGTTAAAAACAAATGCACAACGCTTGCAAAATAGCCAAGAACCCAACATCGACGCACTGATGACCATTGTAGCGGAGTCCATTGACGCCTATAAAGTATGCCAAGCGCGAATTGATGCCGTCGAAGCCTCGCTGAATCAAGCATTTGAAACAGACTAAGTCACAATCAAGCAGAAAAGCAGAAAAAAAAGCCACTATCGAAGGAATGGCTTTTTTATGTTAGACATTTAAATTTCTACTTTGGCACCCATTTCTACCACATTGTTGCTAGGAAGTTTTAGAAACTCAGCCGCGGTGCCGGCATTACGGTGCATATGGGCAAACAATTTTTCACGCCATAACGCCATACCTTTGATGCTCTCAGATGCCACCACCGCCTCATGGGATAAGAAATAACTCACCTTGGCAGGATCGAAATCAAAGTTAAATTGCTGAATGTGTTTGAGTGAGTCTGGCACATCAGGGTCATTTTTAAAGCCAAAATTGAGCACCACCTTCCAGCAATTGTGTCCCAAATAGGTCACTTCACTGCGCTTGCTGAGACCCACCCAAGGGGTTTCTAGGGTATTCACAGTGACAAAGATATTGTACTCATGCAAGCATTTATTGTGCTTTAAGTTTTGTTTCAACGCCACGGGCACGATATCGACTTCAGAGACCATAAATACGGCAATGCCTTTGATTTTTTTGATATTTTCAAACAGCACTTGGCAGCGCTGGTTGATTAAGATTTTCTCCTGCAGTACCGCTTGCTGATTTTGCAGCTCTTGGATATTCTCAAGTGGCGCGTTTTCAATATCTTGGGTCAGCTTTTCTAATTTGCCTTGCGTTGACTCCAGAGCTATTTGTAAGCGTTTATTGGTAAAACTACCAAACAAGTCATCCAAGAAATTTTTTAAGTTAATTTGTCTTGTGGTATGGGCAATTCTCACCAAGTTACGCCCATCTCGCCAAGTCATCATGAGCACAAACATGACGCCCCCTAACAACAATGGGAACCAGCCGCCCTTGAGTAGTTTGAGCAGATTTGACGCCCAAAACAAGAAATCCACCACAAAGAACAATGAGGTCGCGGCGATACACAGTAGCAATGGGTATTTCCACGCATAGCGAATCACAAAGAAGGTCAATATCGTGGTAATCAGCATATCCGTACAAACCGCAATACCATAAGCGGCCGCTAACGCACCGGACGATTTAAACATCACCACAGCAAACGCAATGGCGATAAATAAGCCCCAGTTAATCGCTGGAATATACACCTGACCCACTTCTTTGACATTGGTATACACAATACGCATACGCGGTAAAAAGCCCAGTTGCACCGCTTGTTTGGTGATACTAAACGCCCCAGAAATCAGCGCTTGTGACGCAATCACTGTCGCTAATGTTGCCATTACCACCATCGGAATACGCATGGCATCTGGAATCATCAAAAAGAAGGGATTGGATTTGCCATCAGGGTTGGCGAGTAAAAATGCGCCTTGCCCGAAATAATTGAGCAACAAGGCGGGCATGACAATGGAAAACCAAGCGATACGAATCGGTTTTTTGCCAAAATGCCCCATATCGGCATACAAAGCTTCACCGCCTGTCACACACAGGACAACTGCCCCCAAGATGATAAAGGCGAGTGTCGGATTGGTCACCACAAACTGATAAGCATAGATGGGATTGATGGCTTGCAAGATTTCGACATTGTGCTGGATATGATAAACCCCAATGCCAGCAATCAACAAAAACCATAGCACCATTACAGGTCCAAACAGCTTGCCGATACCTTTGGTACCAAATTTTTGCACAAAAAACAGTATGAACAAAATGGTCAGCGTGGCAGGTATCACCACGCTATGCAGCCGTGGCGATACCACCGTCAAACCTTCTACTGCCGATAGCACCGAGATGGATGGGGTAATCACCCCATCGCCATAAAACAAGCAGGTACCAAATATCCCCATGGTCATGATGATTGCGTGCAATTTTGGGCGATGTTTCACCGCGCTTGATGCCAAAGCGAGCATCGCAATCAGACCACCTTCCCCTTTATTGTCGGCGCGTAGCACCAACGAGATGTACTTGAGACTGACGATGATGGTGATAGTCCATACAAATAACGACAGCACCCCATAGATATTGGCAACGTTAAAGGCGACATGACCAGAATTAAAAACTTCTTTTACTGAATACAGTACACTGGTACCGATATCGCCATAAACGACCCCGATTGCCCCTAACGTCAGTGCAGGAACCGAGGTTTTAGCATGTGCTTTACTCATAAATTAACGACGCAATTTGATAAGATGGATTATTATAAGTCGAATTATAAAATTGCGGTTAAATTATATTTTGTAACCAAAGTTATCTATGTACTTGACGATAGTAACATTTTATCAGCGTCAATTTGAGATAAGCAACCTAAACCCTTATTTTTAATGGTGAAATGGCGGTTTGGCAAGCCAAATCATACCAATCAATAATAAGAACACCAAGCCAAACACATAAAAGACCTCATTCGAACCAATAATCAGCGCCTGTTGGTTAATATTTTGGTTGATGAGTGCCAACGTTTGGTCATAACTCATGCCAGACGCTTGCAGGCTTTTTGACCACGCATCAAAATTAGAATTTTGGCTGATACTTTCGGTCAAATAAGTATGCGCATAATTGCTGCGTCTTTCCCACACAGTCATCACCATTGAAGCGCCAATCCCGCCCGCCAAGGTTCTCACAAAGGTAAAAATCCCTGTCGCTGCCGCCATTTTATGATGCGAAATGTTGGAGAGTGCAATGGTGGTTAAGGGCATAAAAAACATGGCAGTACCCAGTCCTTGGATAAACTGCGGCCAAAACACATCCCAAAACGTCATCTGCGGATTAAAATCACTACGCCATACGAAGGTCGCACAATAAATTAAAAAACTTAACGTCACCAAGATGCGCATATCAATGTTTCGCGCGTATTTACCGATTAAGGGCGTCAACAACACCGGGAAAATACCAATCGGTGCCGCTGCCAATCCTGCCCAAACCGCGGTATAACCCATCGTTTGCTGCAGCATGAGGGGCAATAGCACAATGGCGCCCATATATAGCAAAAATGCCAAGCTAATCACCAATGTGCCAATGGTAAAATTGCGGTCTTGAAAAATCGACAAATCAATAATCGGATGTTCCTCACCGCGCTCCCAAATTATCAAATAACTCAAACATAAAACGCTAATGACGGCTAAAGCAATGATTTCAGGGGAAGCAAACCAGTCGAGCTCACGCCCACGATCCAAGAAAAACTGCAGTGCACCCACCCCGACAATCATCAAAACAAGGCCTACTTTATCAATATCGGTCTTGATGACAGGTGTTTCGCGGTTTTTAAGTTGTTGCCATGCCAAAATAATGGCGACAATACCAATCGGAATATTGATAAAAAATATCCAGCCCCAGTGATAATTATCGCAGATATAACCGCCCAAAATCGGACCTAATATCGGCGCAGTGACGACCACCATAGCAAATAATCCAAGCGCCATCGCCCGTTTTTCAAGCGCAAAAGACTGTAATAATAGGCTTTGTGCCAGTGGAATCATCGGGCCTGCTACTGCGCCTTGCGCCACCCTGGCAATAATCAGCATCGTCAAACTATGTGACACCCCACATAGCCATGAACAAAACACAAATAAACTTGCCGACACCAAAAACACTTTGACCGAGCCATACTGACGAGCCAACCACCCTGTGAGGGGAATAGATATCGCGTTGGAAACGGCAAACATGGTAATCACCCATGTACCTTGTGAGGTCGCCGCACCCAAATCCCCTGCGATGGTCGGTAATGCCACATTGGCAATGGTCGAATCAAGCACCATCATAAACACCGCCATCGATAGGGCAAAAGTCACAATCGCAAGCGGCATCCCTGATAAAGGCGCGGGCTGATCGCCTTGTGGTTGACTACGGGCTGGACTATCAGTCGCTGGCTGCTCTGTATCGATATTGGGTGAAATTGCTTCCGCCATTTTTCACCTCACGATTGGTTTTGCTGGATAATTTGTTGGATAATTTTGGTCGCGCCTGACATATCGACTTGCGGCTGCAGCTGGGCAACAGGTTTGTTGCTAGCGGTCGCGGTAGCCACCTGCGGTTTGCCTTGTTGGTCTCGGCTATCAAGCTCGGCATGCATACTTAGCCCCACGCGTAGCGGATGCTGTTGTAATTCTTTGCTATCGAGTGCAATTCGTACAGGTAGACGCTGGGTGACTTTAATCCAGTTACCGGTGGCGTTTTGGGCAGGCAAAACCGAGAACGCACTGCCTGTTCCTGCTGATAAGCCAATCACTTTGCCATGATAAATAATCTCTTTACCATATATATCTGATGTTAAATTCACCGCTTGACCTAGGTGAATGTCTTTAATTTGGCTTTCTTTAAAATTGGCATCAACCCACAAATCATGTAACGGCACAATCACCATCAAAGGCGTGCCTGCGCTGATTTTTTGACCTAATTGCACACCGCGTTTGGCAATTTGCCCATCGATGGGTGCTACAATCTGGGTACGGTTGAGATTGAGCCAAGCGGTTTGGATATTCGCTATCGCGGTTTGTACCGCAGGTTGTGATAGCACATCATTTTTACCTAAATTGGCGATTGTCACATTGCGCTGCGCTTCGGCAGTCACAACGGCAGAGCGAGCGGTGGCTTGCTTGGCAACTGCCGCATTGAGCTGGGCTTGGGCTTTTTTGACAGTGTCGGCAGCATGCTGGACTTCTTCTTGCGATACTGCTTGACTTGCCATCAAAGCGGCGCGGCGTTGATAGTCAGATTGTGCGGCAAGCAGCGCAATCTTGGCAGATTCAATTTGTGATTGCACTTCATTCATCGCAGTTTGTGCTTGCGAGATATTGACATCAGCTTGTTGGATGGTTGCGGTTTGGGTTTTATACTGTCTGATTGCTGTGCGCAATTGTGCTTTGGCGGTTTCAAGGGCTAAGCCATTATCCGCTTGGTCTAACGCCACCAAAGTTTGCCCGGCTTTGACCATATCCGTGTCATTGACGCCAATCGCCGTCACCGTCCCCGATATTTGCGCGTTGATTTGTACTTGGTTGCCGCTCACATAGGCGTCTTCGGTACTGACTTGATAGCGCCATTGAGTAACGTATAGCCATAACGTCACTGCAGCAATGGCTAAAACAATCAAGGTAAATACCAATAGGTTTTTTTTACGTTTGGATTTGGCAGGGATTTGGGTTGTGCTATGCGTAGATGCGGGTGTCGGTGCGGGTTCGGGGCTATCATCAACCCCAGTCGGCATGGTTTCAGCCATTTTTTCGTCCTTATCGCTAAACTTGAGTGGCAAAATCTAAAAAATCCGACGGTTGACAGACGGATTTATGCTAGACAATATGCTGGATTATGTAATTTGATATGTTTAATGGGTGGCAATATAAAACTATCCTAAACAGCCTTCAAGCATCAAATAAAACATAAATGTTGCATAAGGATACAGTTAGGTAGATAATGTTGTTTATTGTAAAAATTTTGCGCGATTCGTGCGATTGCTAAAATTTAAAGGCTAAGACATAAAGCGTAAGATGAAGAGCGTAAGGATACCAAAAAGCGATGAACGAAAATGATTTACGGGTCATTAAGACTGAACAACATATCGAGCAAGCTTTTCTCGCATTACTGCAGCAGAAACCTTACCGCGCCATCACGGTCCAAGATATTTTAGATACGGCAGCGATCAACCGCTCAACCTTTTATCGTCATTACGCCAGTAAAGAGGCGTTGGCAGAGAAGATGGTGAGTAATTTTCGCCAAGTGTATGAGAAGTTCTTAACTGAACGCTTTAGTGTCGCCAGTCAAGAAAATTTACTGATGTGTTTGGAACAATTTTGGGCGTTTATTCACGCGCAAAAACAACGCATACTGGCTTTTTGGCAAATCAAAACCCCCAATATTCATTTATATGATGATATGTATGCGTTAATCAAACAAAATTATATTGACCATGCCAAGCGCCATGGACGCCCAGGCGACTTAGAGTTTCAAGGGCATACGTATGCAGGGATTATATTAAACAATTTAAGTTACTGCCTGCAGCAGGACCAGCAAATGTCACTCGAGGATATTCGTAGCAATATACAACTGATGATGCAGACAGTGTCTATACAGTAATCTCT
>NZ_DALZSV010000020.1:0-31732 GCF_032014955.1 Moraxella sp. CTOTU47724 | reverse complement strand
ATATTCGTAGCAATATACAACTGATGATGCAGACAGTGTCTATACAGTAATCTCTTATGGCAATAATCGTATTTAGGATTTTTTACCGACTAAATCAATCACCCAAAGCTCCGCTTGCGAGCCTAGCCGAAACGGCACACCCCAAAAACCATACCCCGAGCTTACAATCACATCGGTATTGTTGATACGCTCATAGCCGTAACCCAAACGATTTAAGAATTTGACAATAAAATTGGCAGGAAATATCTGCCCATTATGGGTATGTCCCGACACTTGCAAATCAATCGGTAATTGTACGTTTTGTTCAATCTCATTGGGCTCATGGTCAAGTAAAATTATCGGCTTATCCGTGTTTGACGGCATTAAATCCTTGGTCGCTTTACGATAAGTGGCATGATTATCCAGTCGTCCTACCAACCAAAGCTGGTTATCAACCAACACTTTATCATCTGCCAATAAGGTGATATCGGCTTTTTGGATCGCATCGCGAATCTCGCCTTCATGCCCATACATATCATGATTACCTAGCGTGGCATACGCGCCCATTGGCACTGCACTTGCTAGTTGCTGCAGCGCGGACTGCATATTTTGCGAGGTATAATAGTCAACATTATCATCCATGATATCGCCAGGCATCAACAGCAGTTGCACGTTCTGTGCTTTTACCATATCGGTTAATCGGTTAATTTGCCGCTCACCGACCATTAGACCCAAATGCAAGTCTGAAACCATCCCAATCCGAATAGGTTTAGCAAGTGGCTGATTAGCAGTCAAGCTGATATGACGAATAGTGGGTGTATAAGCATTATAAATACCCATCAATACCATGCCAAAAAACATGAGCGGCAACAAAATGCGTTCCCCGTAAGTTTGATAACTCACGGAATTAAAAAATTGCGGGGCAACTTTCATCAACACCAGATTAATAATACCCACCACCACCATCGACATGATGACAAACCACAAAATAGTCAGCCAAGTCATAGACAGCTTGAGCCCAAAGCTCGTCAAGCGTGCGATGCCAAATACCAATAGCGCATTACTCATCACAAATAGACTAATCATCAAATAGCGAGAAGACCGATCGGATAGCCAAGACCCTGCCCACCACTGCAGCCCCCGCCCCGCCCCATAAGTAAACAATTCAAACAACAATACAATGACGGTCAGAAATATCCAACGCATACTAGCCCCAAATTTTTTATCATAAGTAAAGGTTATATAAAGAATGTTTGTGAATTTACAATGTCGCTTTATCTATTAAAGCCAATCAGTGAATTTGAAAAAATCAATTAATATTATTTGCGCATTAAAAAACCCAACTTACGAGAATAAGTTGGGTTTTTTCGATATCGGCTCATCCGATAACGATATTGTGGCAGGTTTATTGATTTTTAACAAGCAATAAATTTGCTATAATAACGCTTTTGGCACTTTTAAAAATTATGACTTATTCAACTGCTGTTAATTTATCTGATATTGCGAGCCCTGCCCAAACTCGCGTCATTGTGGGGATGTCAGGGGGCGTTGATTCTTCTGTCACTGCCGTTTTGCTCAAAGAAGCGGGCTTTGATGTTGAAGGCTTGTTTATGAAAAACTGGGAAGAAGATGACGGTACCGAATATTGTACCGCCATGACTGACCTTGCCGATGCGCAAGCGGTGGCCGATAAAATCGGTATTAAACTGCATACCGCCAACTTTGCCATGGAATATTGGGATCGCGTATTTGAGCATTTTTTGGCGGAATATAGCGCCGGTCGCACCCCAAATCCTGATATTTTATGCAACAAAGAAGTCAAGTTTAAAGCCTTTTTGGATTATGCGCTAACTTTGGGCGCGGATTACATTGCCACCGGTCACTATGCACGCCGCGGTTTTGGTGATGAAACTGGCAAAGCGCCACTACTGCGCGGACTTGATAACAATAAAGACCAAAGCTACTTTCTGCACGCGGTGGCAGGTGATAAAATCGCCAAAACCTTGTTTCCTGTGGGTGAGTTAGAAAAACCTGAAGTACGCCGTATTGCCGAGCAATATGATTTAGCGACAGCGAAGAAAAAAGATTCTACCGGCATTTGTTTTATCGGCGAGCGACGCTTTAAAGACTTTTTACAGCAGTATTTGCCCGCTCAAAAAGGCGATATCTATACCGATGATGGCAAAAAAATCGGCACCCATGATGGCTTAATGTACTACACACTTGGTCAACGTGGCGGTATTGGTATTGGTGGGGTCAAAGATAGAGATGAGGCGCCTTGGTTTGTGTTGCACAAAGACTTGGATAATAATCGCCTGATTGTCGGTCAAGGGCATGACCATCCGATGTTACAATCCACTGAATTGACTGCCTATAAACTTGACTGGGTGGTTGATGCACCCACGCAACTATTTACTGCCCAAGGTTATCGCTGTACCGCCAAAACGCGCTATCGTCAGCCCGATCAAGCCTGTACAGTTTTTGCCCTTGATGAAACGGGTAATACCATAAAAGTGGTGTTTGACGAGCCACAGCGCGCGGTGACACCCGGTCAGTCTTGTGTGTTTTATCGAGATGACATCTGTTTAGGCGGTGGCGTTATTCAAACCATCGATGCCCCTACTAGCCTGGCTGAAGTTTAAAGCTTAATACACATCAAGACACAAACAGCGCAAATTGATACCATTTGCGCTTTTTTTATACCCTATTGATTAAGAAAAGTTTGCGGCTAGGCGTTTGTTCCACCCCGCTTTTTTTCGTAGGTAGCCAATTCCCCAGCAGCTTAAATAAATCACAAATGAAATGGTAGTGATATAAGGTGAAATCGGCAGCCCAGGTCCTAACGATAGTAATATCCCGCCGACCCCAGCGATGATAGCAAACAGCATGGACAACAAATAGACATAGATAGGTCTAGCCGTCACTTGACTCGCCGCTGCGGCAGGCGTGATGAGTAACGATAATAGCAGCAAGGCACCGACAAACTGCACACTCACCGCCACCACAAGACTCAGCGCAAACATAAACAGCAAAGATAAAAATGTTAAATTTAAATGCTGCGCTTGGGCAACTTGCGGGTCGACTGCGGCAAATAACATGCGCTGACCAAATATAGCAATGATTGACAGTACAATCACCGCGACCACTAACATTGACTGCAATTCAGCGGGCGTGATTGCAACAATTTGCCCGGTTAATAAGCCAAATTTATTGGAGGAGCGCCCTTGATACAAGGATAAAAACAACACCCCCAGCCCAAGCCCGAATGGCAACAAAATACCCACCACTGAGTTGCGGTTTTTGCCATCAATCCCCATTACCCCCAGCACCAAGCCAGCCGTCACTGCTCCAATGACGGCGCCTAGCGTCACTGAAGACCCTAACCATAAAGCACACGCCGCCCCTGCAAATGACAGCTCTGCTGTCCCATGCACGGCAAACGCCATATCCCGTGCCTGTACCATCGGTCCAATGAATCCCGCCATCACACCCAACAATACCGCGGCCACGATGGACGTTGATACCAAGGGCAACAGCTCAGCAAAGTTATCAAAATTGATGATGGTATGTAGCCAAGTCGTGAGCAGCATGTAAATTCCAAAAGTTAAAAAACCATCGAATGTGATGGCTTGTTTTTGATTGAAGCAAATAAATTAGCGAAATCGATTGATTAAGTCGACACCACCGAGGCTGGCAGTCGCATTTTCAAGGCGCAGCACTTTATCCACTAAGGGTATAATCGGTTCGAGTTCATGACTAATCATCAAAATCGCGGTATGATGCGCCTGTTTGCGATGGGCTAAAATATCACTGACCACATACTGGCTTGCTACATCAAGGCTCAGCAGCGGCTCATCCATCAACAAAACATCAGGCTCAGCGACCAACGCTTGGGCGATACGCATGCGCTGCTGCTCACCACCCGAGAGCATGGTAAGCGGCGCATCACAAAATGACTCACCGCCGACTTCCGCAATGGCTTTATCCACCAAATATTTTTTTTGTTTTGCTGTTTGCCAAAAACCGCCCAAGGTTTTTTTGGGGCTAAACAGACCAAACAGATAATTTTCCCCATCCAGCCCTAGCTGCACCAAGTCCCTACCCCGAATCGGTAGTTTTGGCGCAAAGTCTTTGAGCTGAGGCACATAGCCCACTCGAATATCTTTGCCAAGCGTGATTGAACCGCTTGATAGTGGCACAAGTTTGAGTAAACTTCGCAGCAATGTCGTCTTGCCTGTCCCGTTGGCGCCGAGCAAAGCCACAAATTCACCCGATAAAATCGAAAAATTGACATCCTGCCAGAGCAGACGTTGTCCAAAGTGCATACTGCCATCCTTGACTTGCAAAACGACTTGCTGTGATTGGGGCAGTTTGACAAACGATTGGCAATGAATAGCCTGCGCAAACTGCCGCTCGCTATTGGCTATTTTGGTGGTTGACATGGGCATGGTGGCTACTTCTTCATCCTAACGGCAAGATTAACGACAAGATCCTAAAGGCGAGGATGGTTGATTGGCAATATCACATTGCAAAAAATCTAGGCTAAAAATTAAGCATTATAAGCGATAACTAGCCAATACTATACCAATTAACGCAAATTTTCACCCAAATGCGTTAATGGGTAATCTAAAATTTTTAGGCTAGTTAAAATTAGCGCGTCGCGGCCGCAAAATCATCCAGGGTTTTTTCAATAAATTGCGTATAGCTTGTCACGCCATCGGGGAAGGTTTCATAGACCGCCACAACCGGGACTGTTGATGCCTTCGCCAATGTGATTAGTTGCTTTGAGGTGGCATCCTCGGTTTGGGCATTGACAACCAACAAACCCACTTGTTTATTGCTCAGCAGGCTTTTGCTGTCATTGAGTACTTTGACCGATACCCCCGCATCCGTCTCTGATTGCACAGCATAGGCTTTTGGCGTCACATCCTTGATGCCCATATCGGCTAGCAAATACCCGATGACGGGCTCAGTAGCAAAGGCAGTGATGGCTTTTCGCTGTCCGATTTGTTGGGCTTTGACTTTAAGCGCATCAATTTGCTGGATGAATTGCTGGGTATTTTTTGCATAAATTGCTTGATTGGCAGGCGATGTTGCAGCCAATTGCTTGTTGACCGCTTCAGCCACTTTTTTTGCTGTATCGAGGGAGAAAAACACGTGCTCATTGAAGTCACCGTGCGAGTGACTATGTACTTCGCTATGCCCTTCACTGGGCACGTGAGGATGATCTGATGGCTGCGGATCAGCGGTCTTTGTTTCGTGTTGGGTGTCGTGTTGGTGTTGTTCACTGGCAGGCTCATCTGCCGCATTGTCCGTGTTAGGCGACAGCCCTGAAAGTGCTACGGCATTAATCAGCACAGGTTTATGACTTACCGACTGAGCTAAGCTCATACCCCAATCATCATACCCGCCACCGTTGACCAGCATGACAGCGGACTTAGTAATATTAAGCTTGTCGGTCGCTGTGGCTTGATAATCATGCGGATCTTGTGATAAATCATCGACCCCCACAATCACATTAACTTTATCCCCCCCGACCGCTTTAGCCACCGAACCCCACACATTGGTAGTCGCATACACGGTGGGTAATTGGGTATCAATAACGGTGTTTGATGAGACTGTTGTAGCTGAGCTATTTGATGGGGATTGATTTGAGGTGGATTGAGTATCAGTTTGCTTTTGGCAGCCTGTTAATCCCCCCAATAGGCTCATCGTCAATGTTACCCCTGCAATCGTGGGGGTTTTTAGTAGCCTTAGTAGCAAAAAGGGTCGGCTAAAAAAAGCATATTTGTTAATCAATGCGTTTATCATGCTGGGTCGCCAAATCAAGTATTGAGAATATTAAAAATGTTATATTATAACATTTTAATGGTGTTCTCAAGGTAGCTCAAGGATTTATGCTGGCTTGGATTTCATCTATCGCACCTTTAAATTCAACTATTTGCGCTCACCTTTTTATGCCATAATAAATTTATCACATTGCTGTATGGTTCACAGGCAAATCGGTTGTTATTTTCTACGCTTTACGTCTGTCAGCACTTTTTTGTATGACCCACTCTCACAGGATGTTTTTATGAAACAATTTTTCGCGCCTTGTCTGGTATTTGCCAGTATGTTGGGCACAACATTTGCCTACGCAGCCTCCATGCCATTGGATACCAATGCCCGCTTTAAACTAGGGTTAAACGCGTCAATCAATCATTATGCGTACGACAAGGACAATGATGTTACGATAATGCCACAGGCATTTTATGACAACAATCGACTCTACATTGAAGGCAGTGAAGTAGGTTATTATCCCTACAAAGACGCACAAAACGAATGGCGATTAACCGCAAGCTACGATAGCCGTTCATTTGATCCAGACGATGCGAGCACAGCGGCGTTAAAAGGACTCGATGAGCGTAAATGGTCTGCTATGGTAGGTACAAGCTATATGCGCATCACCCCGTATGGTGGCTTTAAAGCGCAAGTGGAAACTGATGCATTAGGTCGCAGTGATGGTACTAGCGCAAAAGTGGCGCACTTGAGCAGATTTAAAGCAATGGACGATAAAATCACCATTTACCCTGAGTTAGGACTGCAGTGGTACAATGACAAGTACAATAATTATTACTTTGGTGTTTCTGAGCAAGAATCGCTACGAACAGGGATAAAAGCTTATAACGCTGATAGTAGCGTTACCCCCTATGTGAATGTCAGTGCCAGTTACGCCATTTCACCACGCTGGAGTGCATTTATCAGTCAGTATTTAGAGTATTTGAGCGATGAGCAAAAAGACAGCCCACTGGTTGATAACCGTGTCGATAGCAAAACTAAAATTGGCTTTAACTATCAGTTTTAATGCCTAGTTTGATGCCTAGCCTGCCCATAAATAGCTTGCCCATAAAAAGCGCAAATTGTTTGATTTGCGCTTTTTTTCTTTATAAGAAAGGGTTATTCACTTCGTCCACGTGCGATGCTTGCTGCTGTTGCGTGGCAGATTTTTCCACCGTTTGCGCTTGATGGGCTTCTAAATATTCAATGATTTGGTTCAATACATCTTGCAATTGTTTTGCCGTGGCTAAACTTTGTTTATCCAACGTAAACGTCGCACTGCCGTAGAGATTGACTTGCTCTCCTTGATTCTCAAGGGTAAATTCGCCCAATCCGACGCTTTGGCTATCATTTTGAAATGGTTTAAAAGCACTCATCTTTTTCCCCTGTTTAGTCACTGATTTGCTGTTACTGATTTTGGTTATGGTGAAATAGTCGCTACATTGCTCGGCAAACTGGGAAACGCATTGACCCCGGTGCGTTTTTTAAGTGTGCTTAGGCTAATTTTTTCAACAGTTCCGCTATCATCATTTGGGCTAAAAAATGCCATCGCTTGATGTTGTGATGGCAAATATACCGCTTTAAAAAAATGCGATGGCACCAACACGCGATTTTTTAAACGTTTGACTTCCGGTGTTAAGAACGCCACCCCTGTCACTACATAAGCTGAGCCGTATTGGTTGGTCAGGTTGCGAGTTTGTGTTTCAATTTTTACCCAAGTTTTACGGTTGTTGTCAGGTGTTTGTGGAGCAATATTGGCCAAACTAAAGCTATCAAATTGTGAGTCCGTGTTTGCCATATCAGCATTGGGCGCTAAATGCCCTCTATCAAATCCGGTACGGGTATAATCGCTCAATAGACTACGCATCTCGGCTGGCAGGCGAGTTTCTTCATGAAAGTTATCCTCTCTGACCAAGGTTTTGGCAGCCGTTATTCGTTGTCGCGTCAAATGCTCAGCGACCCAAATAGGGGTTTTGGTGACACCCGAATACATCACCGCAAAGCCATTAAAGCACAGTGGGTAGGTTTTTTGCGACAGCTTGGCGGTCATTATCGGCTGGGTTTTCTCCAAAAACTCGCTGGCGCATTTTTGTAACGCCTTGTCTAGCGGGCGCGTGGTGAGTGTTTGGGTATCTGTGTTCGCTTGGGTGGCAGGAATAGTAGTAGGGATAGTAACAGTATTGCTATCGGGCTTGGCGGTTGAGGGCGTAACACTACAACCTGTCAAATACAGCAAGCCAACGCTTATGGCTGATAAGATGGCAGTATGGCTAACAAAATGGGTTTGAACTATCATGAGTGACCTTAAAAAAAAGAAAAAATGAAAAATGATGCAATGACGACAATGGTATGGTTGGGGCTAAAGTGTCGGATAACGTAGTTTAAAGCTTGGTTTAAAACTTCTTGGTTATTTTATAAGGTTTTTTAGTGGAATACGCAAATATTTACTGGCAGTGATAGCAGTTTTTTGGCTAATATTGCGTTGACTACTTTTATCCCAATATTTTCCCATCAACAATTGCTTAAGTTCTGATAAAATACACCTTTTGTCGTTAGTAAATTTTTATGAGTACATCAACCACATCACAAAATGCCGTCGTCTTACTCTCGGGCGGGCTAGATTCCGTGACTTGCCTTTACTGGGCAAAAGCCAATTATGCCAACGTCACAGCGGTAAGCTTCAATTACGGTCAGCGCCACAATAGCGAACTTAATGCCGCCAAAAAAATCGCCGCGACTGCCCAAGTCAACCACCGTATTATCGATATTGATTTGGCACAGCTAGGTGGCTCGGCATTGACCGATGCTTCGCTGGTGGTACCCGATGCCAAACAAACAGATTTTAGCGATAATCAGCATAATGACAGCATTCCAATCACCTATGTACCTGCGCGTAATACCATCTTTTTGTCGTATGCGCTGGCATTGGCAGAGGTGACACAGTCCAATGCCATTGTGATTGGCGTCAATGCAGTCGATTACTCAGGCTATCCTGATTGTCGTCCTGAATATATTGCAGCCTTTGAAAAGATGGCAAATCTCGCTACCAAAGCCGGTGTGATGGGTAATCATCTCCACATTGCAACGCCATTGTTGCATTTAAGTAAAGCAGAAATCATTAAGCTTGGGGTATCTTTGGGGGTTGATTATGCGTTGACCGTGTCATGCTACCGCGCAGATAGCGAAGGACGCGCCTGCGGGCACTGCGATAGCTGTTATCTACGTCAGCAAGGTTTTTTACAAGCTGAAATAGATGACCCGACTATTTATCAGTAATCTATCATCATCAAATCCTGCCAGCTTTATTGCGTCAACGGTAAAGCTAGCCATTGTACGATTGAACACCTGCTGTTCTATACTGCTGTCTCTTATGAGGATAAACTATGAAACATTCAGCCATCGTGACCCTATTTGCTAGCATGGTTTTGCCGTTTGCCGCGCATGCCGCCAACCCACAATATGTCAATGCTTGCGCTACACAAATGACCGAAAAACACATCACTGATGCCGCTTCTGCAAAAAAAGTATGTACTTGTGTGGTAGATGAACAATCAAAAATCACCCAAGCGCAAAAAAATGAGCTCGATACCTGGGTAAAAAGTGGCAAAGATGTTCGCCAAAACAAAACTTTCCAAACCATCAGTGCTCGTATGAAAGCGTGCGGTAACGGCGTTAAATTTAATAAAGCCCGTCCCTAATTGGTTACACTCAATACCATAATCGATAGCGCCGCACCACCAGACCAGTTGTTTACTGGTCTTTTTTTATTTTGTCGCATGAAGAAGTTTGTACTCAATCTGGCTTTCTGATATTGTTAGTTCAATTTTTGCTTGGGAAATGTCCATGACTCAACTACCCAATTTTTTAGTCACCACGGTTGAAGCGGATACCAGCCGTCATGCTACAGCGCAGCCGCAATTTATCCAGCGTCAAATCAACCTACTAGCGTATGCCAAGCAGTCAGAGAAAGGCTTGATTCTGTACTTTTATCCAAAAGACAACACCTCAGGCTGTACTGTACAAGCGCAAGATTTTAGCCAGCATTTGACCCAATTGCAGCAGCTTGGCTACCAAGTCATTGGCGTATCAAGAGATAGTGTTAAAAGCCATGAAAAATTTATCGCCAACCAACAAATTAATTTTGCGCTGGTGAGTGATACCGATGAACAACTTTGCCAATATTTTGGCATCATTGCCGAGAAAAAACTATACGGCAAAGTCAGCCTTGGCGTGGTACGTTCAACGTTAATTTTCGACCCCTCAGGCAAGCTGGTTCATGAGATGCGCAATGTCCGCGCCAAGGGGCATATTGATAAATTACTTGCGATATTGCCCACCCTTTAACCCAAACTAACCTAAATTAACCCAAACGCCTTATTTTATTTTGATTTTTTGACTCGAGATCACTCATTGTATGTCCGTGAACCAATTTTTTAAAAATATCTATCACGACTTGTATTATGACGTCTATAAAGCAGTCGGTGGTTCGCTCGAAGACGAAGCGGTTAATTGGCCGCTGTATCTCTCCAAACTTGCCAGCACAGGCATCAAAATTATGGTGCTGTTGGCAATTTTGGGCGTGGTCTATCGGTTAAGTTTATTGCTCATCAATTCTGCCCGTTTTATCGCCAAAGACAGTAAATACAGCCAATCGTTAAGGCTCATCGCACGATTAATGTGGTTGTTTTCAAGTTTGCTTGCGGTGATGAGTCAGCTTAATTTTGAACCTGAAACAGTCAAAGCCACTGCCAAAGCAGGTATTTGGTCAGTGATTTTTTATATGGCGTGGTACAACCTCGGTTATTTGATGCAAAAAATGCTCAAAAATTATGGACTAAACGCGTCGATTGAACAACTACTGCACAATTTGTTGTCCATGCTCATCATCGTATTGTGGATTGCCTCAGTGATGTCGCAGTTTGGTTTTGATATTGTGTCTGTGGTCGCAGGTCTTGGGATTGCGGGTATCGCAGTGGGTTTTGCCGCGCAAGCCACACTTGCCAACTTTATTGCCGGTATCACCATTTTGATTGAGCAGTCGTTTCAAGTCGGTGATTGGGTCAGCATCAATGAAAAAGAAGGTAAAGTGGTGCAAATCGCCCTGCGCACTACCCAAATTTTGACCCGTGACAATATCACCGTGATTTTCCCCAATTCAACCGTTGCTTCAGCCGAAGTCATTAATTTAACTGCCAAAAATCTGATTCGTTTTGATATTGAAGTGCGTATCGCGTTGGAAGCGGATATCGAAACTGCTCGCGCTATCATTCTTGATATTTTAGCTGATACCAAGGAGGTATTGGAGCGTCCTGCGCCCACAGCGACAGTGGATAAAATTGGCGATTTTGGGGTGTTTTTTATCGTGCGGTTTTGGGTCAATCCGCCACACGTATCTCGAATGCCATTTATCAAAGAAAATCTACGCGAACAAATCAAAGTAGCACTCGATGATGCTCACATTGCCACGCCTTACCCTCACATGCAGCTATTAATGCCAAGCGCAATGCCAAACGAAGTAGCCCATCGGTAAAAACTTGCCCATAATTTCAGACATTCTGTCATATGTCCTTTGCTAATCATGCTAAAATACGCCATTAATCAACTTTGACTTTTTTTGGCAGTATTTATGACAGACAGCAATACAACGCCCGTCGGGCAAACTTTTCACATTGTAATCACTTGTGCGGATGGGCTAGAGATTCCCTTGCAAACTGAGCTGGCAAGCTTTGGTATAGGTACACAAATTGAGCGCACGGGTCGGCTGATGGCGACATTGACGTTGGCGCAGATTTATCAAGTTTGTCTATGGTCTCGTGTGGCATCGCGGGTATTGCTACCACTGGGCAAAAAGAACATCAATCCCGAGTACGATATTGCAGATCAGCTCTATACCTTTGCCAAAACTGTCAAATGGACCCAGTTATTTGATTTGGAACAAACCTTTGCGATTCGTTTGACCCTAGATAAGCGCGTACAAGCCAACCAGCAATTCACCATGCTGCGTGTCAAAGATGCGATTGCCGACCAATTTAACGAGCAGTTCGGGCGTCGCCCCAATGTTGATAAAAACCCCGATTTTGGCATTGTCGCTACTGTGGGTGACAAACAAGCTGAATTGTATCTAGACTTATCAGGTACCAGTTTGCACCGCCGTGGTTATCGTGCTGCGATGACTGAAGCGCCACTCAAAGAAAACTTGGCGGCTGCCCTGCTCTATAGCGTGAATTTTCACACCACCCAATTTGACAGTATCGTCGACCCAATGTGCGGCTCAGGCACGCTGATTATTGAAGCCTTGCTGATGAGCGCAGATTATGCCGTAGGACTCGATAAGGCCGATAGCCAATTTGGGTTTTACGCATGGCAACATCATGATACTGACCTTTGGGAGCGTATGGTGCAAGACGCGCAAACCCGTTTTCATCATCGCCTAAATGCCATGGCAAATGGCGAGATGCCCGCGGTATTTGCTTTTGATATGGACTCAGGCGCGGTTCGAGCCACGCATAAAAATTTAATCGCCGCAGGTTTGACGCCTATCATCAACCGTATTACCTTGCAGCAGCGCTCACTGGCGACCCTTAATTTGGCACTAGAAAAACAAGTCAATGGCTGGGTCAACCCCCTGTTTATCACCAACCCACCGTATGGTGAGCGCTTGGGTGAGGAAGAATTGATTAAACCCTTGTATCAAGGCTTGGGTAAAAAATTACAAGCCTTGTTTGCAGATAGCCCTGCCAAAGTGACTTTGGGTGTCCTCGCTGCCAAAGTTGAACAAGCCGACGTACTACCCCTTGCCGAGCCAAAAACCCTACGCTGTCACAATGGCGCTATCACCGTTTATTTTCGTTATGGTGAGCTGTTAAAGAGCAAAGACACACCGTTGATTACGCGCTTTGAAAAACGTGAAATCGCCGTAGAAGAAGGTCAAGATTTTATCAATCGACTACAAAAAAATCTTGCCAATCTGCGCAAGCTTGCTCACAAACAAGCCGTGACCAATCTGCGTGTGTACGATGCCGACTTACCTGATTTTAAAGTAGCAGTGGATGTATATGGCGAATTTGTGCATGTGCAAGAATATGCCGCCCCCAAATCAATCCCGTTAGAGACCGCCAAAAAACGCTTTAATCTAGCGCTGCATGGCGTGCGCGAAGCCTTGCAAGTGAACCGTGAGCAAGTGTTTATCAAAACCCGCGCCCGCCAATCAGGCAATGAGCAGTATGAGAAGAAAGCCAATTCGGGTAAATTCCATGTGGTCAGCGAGCCAACCGCCAACAACCAACGGGCGTATTTTTTGGTGAACTTTAGCGATTATTTGGATACAGGGTTATTCCTTGACCATCGCAGCATCCGAAAAATTATTGCAGAAAACGCACGCGGTAAAACGGTGCTTAATCTGTTTGCTTATACTTGTACTGCCAGCGTTCATGCGGCATTGGGCGGGGCAAAAGCGGTGACATCGGTGGATTTATCACAAAACTATTTAGATTGGGGACGCAAAAATTTTGCCCTAAACGGCTTGCCAGATTTGCCAAGCTACCAGTTTATTGCCCAAGATATTTTTGAATGGATTAAAAGCAATACTGAGCAGTACGATGTGATTTTTATCGATCCGCCGACTTTTTCTAACTCCAAGAAATTTCAAGGTACTTTTGATGTGCAGCGCGACCACGTACCACTCATCAACCGTGCCATGAATCGCTTATCCGCTGAAGGCGTGTTATATTTTTCCAATAACTTTACCAAATTTGTGCTAGATGACGAAATCAAGAACCGCTATCACGTTGAAGAAATGACCAACCAAACCATCGGCTTTGATTTTGATAGTAAACGCCCTATTCACCAGTCGTGGGCGATTCGCCACAAATAATTTGCCAATAAAAAAGCGATGACTCGTGTTAGCCTTCGCTTTTTTTGATCAGTTGGTTATTTTGCCAGAGTCTTGGTTTCAATCACGCTATCAAGCTGATAAAGACTGCCATAGCCTTTGGTATCGGTGGGCGGTGTGCGATAGCGAGTCAAGCGCAAAACCCGCTGTGCGCTTTCATCATGACGATAATTGATGATATGCGCATCGAGAATATACCATTGACCCACCGCTGTTTTTAATCCCTGAGTGTCATAATTGATGTCACGCACTTGTAGGCATTTTCTATCGGTCACGTTATCGCAATACTGCCAGTTGGGTTTGACCTCCAAAAATATGGTTTCCCCTTTACCGTATTTGACTTCAGGCTTTAATATACCATCCCAAATTAACGCAGTGCCGTCTGCCAAATCTTGTTGCAACATTGCATGTGTTTGCCAGCTCATTATCATCATTGATAGTTGACTTTGACTTTGCATTTGCTGAGCCAACCAAGTTTCACTTTGTTGTAGAGAGCCGCAACCCATCAAGGTAGTCACCGCATTGGTGCTTGCCTGTAGCTTGTCCCCTTGTAACCTATAGCCACTCGATAATTGATTACAGCCTACACTGTAACTGATTCGATTTTGGGTGAAATCAAGTGTTACCTTGTGGTTATCAATTTGCGGCTTCAACTGTTCCGATGGCGGTGGATTGGTACTGTTCGGATAAGCATTCACGCCAGACAGTTGCCAATGATAACTTTGCAAATCATCCACAGTGGGTGCTTTACCAATAAATATCGCAGGCTGGGCATCAGGTACTCTTTCAATAGGTGCTGATGGTTTAGTATGCACCGTTTGGCAACCCGTCAGGGCAAGCATGAGCAATGCGCTGGTTTTAAAGCCACCTTTGACCACTCGATTATTTATCATTGTTTATATCCATTATTACGCCATTAATCGAAGTTTAGCCAAATATTTATGGTTATTCAGCATCCGTTCTGTAAATTTAGTTTAGTACCTTTAAATTTAATTTAGTATCTTTAATGGAAGAGTTGGCATAAAAAAACCCAGTCAAGCGACTAGGTTTTTGATTTCAAACTTAACATAAACAGTTATTTATTCGGTTGTGGCGTGGTGCGTAGATAAGGCTTGATTTCTTTATGACCTTTTGGGAATTTTGCCGCGATTTCTTCATTTTTGACGCTTGGCGGGATAATCACATCGTCCCCGTCTTGCCACTCAACTGGCGTTGCAATGCCATAATTATCTGACAATTGCAAGGCATCAATCACCCGTAAAATTTCATTGAAGTTACGACCTACGGCAGCTGGGTAAGTGAAAGTTAACCGCAGTTTATGCTGTGGATCAATAATGAATACACTTCGAACCGTGTGCGTGGTTGACGCATTTGGGTGAATCATGTCGTAAGCTTCCGATACTTTTTTATCGGCGTCTGCAATGATGGGGAAATTCACCGCGCAGCCTTGGGTTTCTGAGATATCGCCTGCCCAAGCTTTGTGATCTTCGACGCTATCGACTGATAAAGCAATCGGTTTGACATGGCGTTTTTTGAATTCATCACCCAATGATGCCGTGCGTCCTAACTCCGTGGTACAAACTGGGGTAAAGTCTGCCGGATGTGAGAATAAAACCACCCAGTTATCACCTTGCCAATCGTAAAAATTGATGTTGCCTTCGGTGGTTTGTGCGTCAAAATTTGGTGCCGTGTCGCCAATTCGTAACTGTGCCATCGCTGACTCCTTATGATTTGATTTGATTAATCGTATATGGTTATTGTTTGATATCGGTCTATCACAGAGACTCAGCAAAATTTTAACAGATTTTAAATTCATCAATAATGACTTTTTGCGAATCTTTGTTTCTAAAAAGTCATAAGCGCGCTACGATTGACTGTTTTATAGTGGAGGTTTTAATCAAATTTCGCGGTCTTTAAAAACCGCGCAACCACGTTAAACTGCCCAGTGGTGGTATCTTCTTCATACATGGCTTGGCGAAACGCATTGGAATTGGCAATGCCTGAGGTATACCAAGCAATATGTTTACGAGCGATACGACACCCCGAGTATTCACCATAAAACGCATAAATCTCTTGCAAATGGCTTAATACAATCTCTTTTAACTCATCCATTGTTGGACTGGGCAAGACTTCACCGGTCTTTAAATAATGCGCAATGTCGCGAAAAATCCAAGGCTGCCCTTGCCCTGCTCGCCCAATCATAATGCCATCAGCGCCTGTTTGTTCATATACTTGTTTGGCTTTTTGCGGGCTGTCGATATCCCCATTGACGATAACAGGAATGGTGAGAAGATTTTTGACTTCTTTAATTAACTCATAGCGAGCGCTGCCGAGATATTTATCTTCGCGGGTGCGTCCATGTATCACAATCATGGCGATACCTGCCTCTTCGGCCATTTTTGCGACACGTAAAATATTTTCTTCGCCATTGGCATAGCCTAGACGGGTTTTTAGCGTGACTGGTACATCCACTGCATTGACCGTGGCATCTAATAGTCGCTTGACCAAGTCTTCATCTTTGAGTAGTGCTGAACCGGCAAGCTTTTTGCAAACTTTTTTTGCCGGACAACCCATATTGATATCGACAATTTGCGCCCCATTGGCAACTTGATAGCGAGCCGCTTCGGCGATTTTTTCTGGGTCAGACCCAGCGATTTGCGCAGAAATAGGCGCGATTTCACCCTCAAAATTGGCACGATACAGCGTTTTGTGATGGGCAAATAGCGTGGCATCAGAGGTCATCATCTCTGACACAGCATGCCCTGCGCCAAAGGACTTAGCCAGCATGCGAAAAGGCTTATCAGTGACGCCTGCCATCGGGGCAACGATGATGCGGTTGGCGATGGTCTGGTCGCCGATACTGAGGGGAGTAAGCAATGGATGGTTGCACATAAATAAAAAAGCATGATGGGCTCAAAAATGGGGGAACATTATAACTTTTATTGTTCATACTTTGGCTAAAAATATCATGTATTTAGTGCGAATCTGCATTTGCCCCTCTTTTAAACAATCGGGTGAGTTTTTATATCAATTTGTTACGATTTTTTATTTGTTTGTCATATAAAATTAACCCAATAGAAGTTTAATAGTGTCATACTCATCAATTTGTTAGACATAGAAATGGGCATAGACATATGTTAAAACAGCTTAAACTTTGGTATCGAGGCGGTAAGCATGTCAATGGCGAAGTGATTTATCAGCTACCCCATTGGTCTGCTAGGTTAGTCCGTCGCACGGTTGATTTTGTTTCGCTTGAATGGAAGTGGTTATTGGCATTTTTATGCCTAATCATGATAATTCTTATTATCGCTATTTGATTCACCGCTATTTGATTTGTCGATATTTTACCCATTTCGCCATGCCAATTTGGGCAACATATGTGAGGTAAAGATATTGTATATAAAGCCGCTAAAAAGGTTCACTATGTTTTACCATGACAAATAGTTGAGATTTTAGTATACTATCTTGTTTATTTGACACGCTTATACGACCGCTATGACCCAAATTCCTGTCATTCAAAACCCAGAAATGGTTAATCCCCAAGACCTTACCGCAAAAACCAATTTACTTGGCATGAGTAAGGCTGAGCTTGGACAATTTTTTGCCGATTTGGGCGAAAAACCGTTTCGCGCCACCCAAGTCATGAAGTGGATTTATCAGTTTGGCGTGACCGATTTTTATCAAATGACGAATTTGTCCAAAAAATTACAAGAAACATTGGATGAAGTGGCAACTGTGTCGCCCCCAACGGTCAAGTTTAAACAATTTAGCGAAGATGGCACCCGCAAATGGGTGTTTGAAGTAGCAGGTGGCTCGCTGGTCGAAACTGTACTCATCCCTGCTGACGATAACAAACAGTTTGGACGTAAGACCTTGTGTATTTCCTCGCAAGTCGGCTGTGCGCTTGACTGCTCGTTTTGTAGCACCGGCAAACAAGGCTTTGAGCGAGACTTATCCCCAAGTGAAATTATCGGACAGCTGTGGGTTGCCAACCAGTCTTATATGGAAAATGTGCCTGTCACTGAACGTGAAAATCGGGTCACTAATGTGGTGATGATGGGCATGGGTGAACCGCTGTTAAATTATGAGCCCGTGGTAGCCAGTATGTCATTGATGCTCGATGATTTTGGTTTTGGCTTGTCTAAACGCCGCGTTACTCTATCAACATCGGGAATCGTGCCAAAGATGTATGAGCTCGCCAAAGACATTGATGTAGCACTTGCCATCAGCCTACATGCACCCAATGACGAACTGCGGAACGAACTGGTACCCATCAATAAAAAATACCCACTCAAAGAGCTGATAGCCGCCGCCAAATCTTATGTGTATGACGAAAACCCCCGTCATAAAAAGCACGTCACCATTGAGTATGTGATGTTAAAAGACGTTAATGACACTGATGAACACGCCCGTCAGCTGGTCAATCTACTCAAAGATTTGCCCTGCAAAATTAATTTGATTCCGTTTAATCCGTTCCCGCATGCACCTTACGGACGCTCTAGTAACAATCGCATCCATGCGTTTAGCAATATCTTGAACCAAGCAGGCTTTGTCTGTACCATTCGCCAAACCCGCGGCGATGACATTGATGCGGCATGTGGTCAATTGGTTGGACAAGTCACCGATAAAACCCGCCGAGCAAAACAATGGCAAGAAAAAGTGTCCAAAACGTTACAATCTAAAGCATCTCATTAAATCTTTTATCATTATAATAGTTTGGCGTGATAAAGGCGCAAGTTAGCCTTATCGGTTGGTGTTATCACGGTTTTTTTGCTATAGTAATAGCCATTTTTCCATTTTTAATGCTAGGCTTGTTTGTGCCATTGGGTTTTATCGACAATTAAAATTGGTTATCGACTGTCAAAATTTTTAATTATTCAATTTAGTTCATTTGATTATGAGTAAGTTTGTTATGCCACCATGTCACTCACGTCAAACTCATTTATACCATAGCCAACCTGCTATTTTTTGTCAATTACACGACAACGATATAGATGACGATAAAATGCCGGGCAAATCAAATTTTTTATCGAAGGTTTTTGCGGTAGGTATGATTGGCCTTTCAAGCTTCAGCCTTTGCCTAACCGGTTGTACCACTACCCGACAAGTCACCACGCAGACAGTTACTGCCAGTGACCCCAGTCGTTGGGAAAAAAATCCAGAAGAAATCGCCAGAATTCGCACCGCGATTGCCGCTGAATATATTCGTGGTGGTAAATTAGACGATGCCAAACGGCAGTTAGAAAGTGCATTAAAGTCTTATCCAAAGTCAGCAGAAGCCAATGATATGATGGGCGTGTTATTACAGCAAGAAGGCAGCCCGCGCAATATGCAAAAAGCCGAAGCTTATTTTAAAAACGCCATTGCACTCAATCCTGACTTTAGTCAAGCAAACAACAATTATGGCGTCTATCTCGCCCAACTCGGTCGTAACCAAGAAGCGATTGCCCAGTTTCAAATTGCGGGTTCTGCCTTGGGGTATGACGGTCGTGCCAGTGCGTTAGAGAATTTAGGTCGTACAGCGTTAAAGGTCAAAAACAAACCGCTGGCGATACAATCATTTATCAAAGCACTCGATGCCAATCGCCAAAGCATCGTCGCCCGTACAGAGCTGATTGATATTTTATTGGCCGATGGCAAATTTTTGGAGGCGCAGGCGCTGTATAATGATTTGGTTAAAATTATTGGTCAATCTAACCTTGACCCGCGTACTTTATCGCAAGGGATTAGGCTTGCCAAACTTGCGAACAATACCATGGAAACACAAAAATTAGCGCAGCAGCTTTTGGACCGCTATCCCCTTAGCGATGAAGCAAAGCAGATTCGTTCTGGACTTTTAACCCCAACGTCAACTTGGAAATAAGATGGAAAACAGCAATAACACCGACAATCAACAAAACTCTACCCCTGTTCATGACACAACCCAACTGTTGGGTCAGCGTTTTAAACAAGCCCGTGAGAAAAAAGGCTTATCGATTGACGATGTGGCTGCCAAAACTTTCATTTTAAAAAGTCATCTTCGGGCGCTTGAAGCCAATGATTTTGACGCCTTGCCACAGCCTACCTTTGCGCGCGGTTTTGCCACTACCTATGGGCGTTTTTTGGGTTTGGATAAAAATCTGGTCGCGCAAAGTTTTGATGCCCAATACCCCGCTACCCTCAAACAAAAATATGCCACGGTCATCAATGCCCCGATGCAGCCGATGGGCACGCTTAATCGTGAAGCGCGTCCTAGTGTGCGTATTAACCCTTTTGTCATTGGTGGTATTTTATTGGTATTGGGGCTTGCGATTTTTATTTTTAATAAAGTTAGCAAAGCACATAATGACTCGGTTGACCAAGCGCCCGCTAGCGCTGTTGTCAGTATGCCAACCCAAGACCAAGTCAGCGGTGCGTCGCTTAACAATGCAGGCTCAGCGATTGTGACAAACACAGTAACTGCTAGTGGGTTACCCGCCACCGGATCTGCCATTACTGGTGTCGCGGTGAGTGCTGATAACGCCAGTGGTACAGCAGCGACAGGACAAGCTGGTGCCAAAGCTTCGATTGACATTTTTGTGAAAGACACCACCAAAATCACCATTGTCGATGCGACAGGCAATACGATTTTAGATGGCGAGCAAGCACGCGGTAGTTACCAATTGACAGGTCAAGCGCCGTTTCAAGTCAATATCGACAAAGCCAGCAACGTGAGCTTGGATTTGAACAAACAACCGATTAAATTAAGCAATTATGCCCAAAACGATAAAGCCAATTTTACGTTAAAACCTTAACGGCTTATCACTTTAAAAATACGCTAAATCATTCGTTATAATAGTTATAATAATAGGAACGCCTATGTCAGCGCATAACCCCATCAAACGTAAACTCACCAAAAAAATCTACGTCGGTAATGTCGCAGTAGGCGGTGACACCCCCATTAGTGTGCAAAGTATGACTAATACTGATACCTGTGATGTCGATGCCACTGTGGCACAGATTCAGCGCTGTGTCGATGCCGGTGCTGATCTGATGCGCGTCTCCACGCCAACGATGGAAAGTGTAAAAGCCTTTGCTGAAATCAAAAGACAAGTCGCTGTGCCCCTGGTAGCAGACGTTCATTTTGATTATAAAATTGCACTGGCGGTGGCTGATGCGGGTGCAGACTGCTTACGTATCAACCCAGGTAATATCGGCAATGAACAAAAGGTGCGTGAAGTGATTGCCGCCGCCAAACATCATGGCATCAGTATGCGTATTGGCGTAAACGCGGGGTCGCTAGAAAAAGACATCCAAAAAAAATATGGCGAACCTACAGGTGAGGCCATGCTTGAGTCGGCGATGCGCCATATTGATATTTTAGATCGTAATAACTTTGACCAATTTAAAATCTCAGTCAAAGCCAGTAATGTGTTTTTGACCATGGATGCGTATCGGTTGATTTCTGCACAAGTTGACAATCCCTTGCATCTAGGTGTGACAGAAGCGGGGGTGTACCGCACCGGTACCGTTAAGTCTGCCATTGCCTTAGGCGGACTACTGCTAGAAGGTATTGGCGATACCATGCGTATTTCGCTAGCTGCTGAGCCAGAAGAAGAAATTAAAATCGGTTTTGATATCTTAAAATCCCTCGGTATCCGTAGTAATGGGGTGAATTTTATCGCCTGCCCCAGCTGCTCACGCCAAGAGTTTGATGTGATTCGGGTGATGATGGACTTAGAAAAACGCCTAGAGGATATCCGTGAACCAATGGATGTATCGGTGATTGGCTGTAAAGTCAATGGTCCAGGGGAAGCCAAAGAATCGGATATCGGCGTGGTGGGTGCCAGTCCAAATAGCCTAGTATATAAAAATGGGGAAAAATCACATTTGATTGATACCACCAAGCTTGCTGACGAGATTGAAGCCATGGTCCGTCAAAAAGTGGCTGAGCGTGAAGCGCAGCGCGCCAATGAAATTTTACGGGTTAAATAATTTTTGTATCGTTTATTTTTTAGTTTGCATTGTTTGGGAAATTGACCATGTTAAAATCCATTAAAGGTTTTAATGATATCTTACATATTGAGACAGAATCTACGCGCCCATCGAGCGAATGGCGCCAACTTGAAAGCAGCCTTATCGATGTGCTCAATCAATTTGGCTTTGAGCAAATTCGCCTCCCAATCGTTGAAGAAACCCAGCTGTTTGCCCGTGCGATTGGCGATGCTACTGATATTGTCGAAAAGGAAATGTATAGTTTTTATGACAAATCCAACCCACCTACCGCATTGACACTACGCCCTGAAGGCACGGCAGGCGCGGTACGTGCCGTGGTGGAGCATAACTTATTGCGGGGTGATAATCCAAAACTTTGGTATATTGGTCCTATGTTTCGCTATGAACAACCGCAAAAAGGCCGTTATCGTCAGTTTCACCAATTAGGGGTTGAGAGTTTTGGCAGTGAATTGGCGGATGCTGATGCTGAGCTCATTATCATGACCTACCAAATGTGGCAAAAATTGGGCATTTTAGACGTGGTGCAACTTGAGATTAATAGCTTGGGCGAGATAGACGAACGACTGGCGTATCGCCAAGCCTTGGTGGATTTTTTAACCGATAAAAAATCTCAATTGGATGAAGATAGTCAGCGCCGCTTAACCACCAACCCACTACGTATTTTGGATAGTAAAGATAAAAACACCCAACAAATTTTAGAGAACGCCCCAAAGCTTGCTGACTTTTTGGGGGCAGCAAGCCAGCAGCATTTTGAAGCCTTGCAACATTATCTTAAAGCAGTCGGCATCAATTTTGTGATTAACCCAAAACTGGTACGCGGTTTAGATTATTACAATAAAACCGTATTTGAATGGACAACTGACCAGCTAGGTAGCCAAGCGACGGTATGTGCTGGGGGTCGTTATGATGGGCTTATTGGACAAATCAAAGCCATTGGCAGTGATAAACCAGCCACTTCCGAGCCGGCAGTAGGTTTTGCCATGGGGCTTGAGCGTTTGTTGTTACTCATGCAAAAGGTGCATCCGTTTGAGGCAACACCTGCCTGTGATGTATTTGTGGTCGCCCATCCTGATGTTTACACCGATGCCATCAAATTTGCCCATGAGCTACGTACACGACGCTCAAATCTTCGCGTGAAAATGGCAAGTGCCACGAGTTTAAAAGCGCAAATGAAAAAAGCCGACAAATCAGGTGCGCACTTGTCAGTGATTATCGCGCAAGATGAAGTCGCTAACCAGCAAATTACCATCAAAAAAATGGCAACCGGTGACCAAATTACGGTCGCGAGTGACACACTCTTTAGCGAAAACCCAGATTTTATCTAATCTATCTGATTGAGCCAAATTTGATAGGCAACCTATATCAGTAATTTTTTGAAAGGCTTTATGTAATGGTTAAAGACGTACAACCTAAGCTAGTGAATGATGAACAGCAATCCTTAGGCGCGCTTAAACAATATGGTGGCTATATTTTGTCCGCCATTATGTTGGTATTAGCGGGCTATTTTGGCTGGAGTTACTGGCAAAAGCATGGCGGCAATATAGATACCGCAGCGGCGAACGATTTTGCCAAAATTCAAAGCGACCAAAACAACATTGAGACCCTAACCACCCAAGCTGCCACCGATACCAAAGCACAAGCGCAACTGACTACGGCGCAAACCAATTTGGACAAAGATTTGAGCGAATTTGTGGCTAAACATGATAATTCGGTTTATACATGGCAAGCCTTGATGCTGCAAGCCAAACAGCAAACCGATAAAAATGATCTAAAAGCGGCGGCGGCAACGCTACAAAAAGCATCTCAGTTAACGCTGAAGGATGATGGGCTAAAAGCCATTGCCATTTTGCGCCAAGCACAAGTGCTATTGTCAGACAATCAAGCGGATGCGGCACAAAAACGCTTACAAAGCCCCTTACCTGCTGCCTTTGAAGCCAGTAAACTTGAGATTTTGGGGGACATTGCCAACCAACAAGGTGATAAAAAAGCGGCGGCTACTCATTACCAAAAGGCTTGGCAATTGATTGAACAACGTAATCAAAACAACCCAAACCCCCAAGACCGTGCATTGCTACGTATCAAAATGGAAAGCCTAGGCTTAAGCGTCAAACAACCTGATTTAACTGGGGGCGTACTCGCTAAGCCTACCCAAGCTGAAAAAACTGCCCCTGCTGCAGCAATCGCATCTGCGCCTGCTGTTGCCTCAAACATAAAATAGGTGCAAATTAGGCAAAAAATCTTAACCTGACAAAACTCTTAAATGGCAATATTTAAATTTCACCGTACGTTACGAGATAAACAATGACGACCATAACAACAACAAAATCGACACCCTTATCGACAAACTTAATGAAACCTGCCGTATTTGCAACCGCCTTGGTGGTAGCGATGACCCTGACAGGTTGTGACAAGTTTAAAAAATCTGACAATGTCCATAAACCTGCCGCACTTGTGAAACTCGCTAGCAGTCAAAATGTGATTTCCCCACTGTTTAGTCAAGGCAGTAATACAAAAATTAGCCAACGCTTTGGCAATTTGCGCAACAAAACCACCATCAGCCAACAACCTACCGCCTTTCGCGTGGCGTATGACAACAATGGCTATGTGAATGCGTTAGCAGACGGTAGCGTGCAAGCGTTTGATGGGCAAGGCAAAGTGCTTTGGAGTACCAAACTCAAACAAGGCTTAATGTCAGGGGTGGCGCTAGATGAACAATCTCGCGTAGCCGTGGTTAGTGACAGCAAAGGGGTCATCATTGCGTTAGACAGAATGACTGGCAAAGTTATTTGGCAAACGCCTTTAGACACCGTAACCCTATCCCCTGCCCTAATCAGCCAAAACCGTGTCATTACCCTTGGCAATGATGGTAAAATTAGTGCGCTGTCGCTAGAGTCTGGCGCGCCTATTTGGACTTTTAACACCCAAAATCCAAATTTAAGCGTTCGCGGTAGTGCCACGCCGATTTTATTCAATCGCAATACGGTACTGGTGTCGACAGCCGATGGTCGTATCCATGCCTTAAATATCGATAATGGCGTACCTATTTGGTCAAAACGTTTTGGTATTAGCAAAGGCAGTAGTGATATCGAAAAAATTTCTGATGTGGATGCCACCCCCGTACTAGATGGCAATATGCTGTACGTTGTGTCTTATAGCGGTCAGTTAGTCGCTGCCGATATGGCTTCACAGCAGCTAAGTTTTGTCAAAGAGTTGGCGAGCCTAAAATCAGTCGGCACAGATGATAGTCAAGTTTACGCCACTTCGCTTGATGGCGAATTGGTAGCGATGGATAAAATGACAGGCACGGTTAATTGGCAAACCGATAATTTGTCTTATCGTGGTTTGAGTAACGCGGTGAGTATCGGCAACTACGTGGTGGTTGGTGATGCTATGGGTTATTTGCATGTGTATGACCGCACCTCAGGGGCACTGGTTGACAGAAAACAAGCCAAATCCGACGTGGCGGTATTACAGTTTATCAATAACCGTTTGATTGCCCAAAGCGCAAATGGCGCACTTAGTGTTTGGCAAGTAAATCGTTAATTGTTAAACTGTTCACGCATTTGGCAGTTTTGGCGAGTGGATGAGCAGCCCAGACTGATAAAAGTGTGAGTTTAAATGACAACCCAGCATTGCAGCGCGATGTTGGGTTTGTTAAGTTATAGAAATAATGAATTTTTCAAGCGTGTTTAAAATCTTGCTTGTTGAAAATCTTGCTTTTTGAAAATTTTGGAAATTAAATTTATGAAACCAGTTGTTGCCTTGATTGGCCGTCCGAACGTTGGCAAGTCCACCCTATTTAATCAGTTGACCCGCAGTCGTCAAGCCTTGGTTGCTGATTTGGCAGGTCTTACCCGCGACCGTCAATATGGCGACGCAACCTTTGAAGAAAAATCCTTTATCGTCATCGATACCGGTGGTATTGGCGAAGTGGATGAAGGTGACGGCACCATTGATGATTATATGTCGCACCAATCGCATACCGCTATCCATGAAGCAGATATCATTGTGTTTGTGGTTGATAGCCGCGTGGGTATCACGGGCGCTGATGAAGTTATTGCCAAACAACTTCATACCCTTGGCAAGCCCGTGTTTTTAGCCGCCAATAAAATGGATGGCGTCCATGAAGCGGCGATTCATGAATTTTATGCGTTAGGTTTTGGCGAGCCATTTTCCATGGCAGCCAGTCACGGACGTGGGGTGGGCAATTTATTAGAAGCCGTCACTGCTAATATGCCCACCGATGACCAAGAAGAACAAGCACCTGATGGCTTACGTATCGCCATCATTGGCAGACCCAACGTCGGCAAATCTACGCTTGTCAATCGCTTGCTTGGTGAAGAACGCGTGGTGGTTTTTGATATGCCAGGTACCACGCGCGATAGTATCTATATTCCTTACGAGCGTGACAACAGACATTATGTGTTGATTGATACCGCGGGCGTGCGTCGCCGTGGACGTATTGATGAAAAAGTTGAAAAATTTTCTGTGGTAAAAACCTTGCAAGCCATCAAAGATGCCCATGTGGTCATCGTGGTCATTGATGCGCAAGAAGGCATTACCGATCAGGATTTGAACTTGTTGGGCTACGCCTTAGAAGCAGGTCGCGCGATGGTACTTGCCATTAATAAATGGGATGGGCTTGACCAAGACCAAAAGAATTTTGTCAAAATTGAAATGGATCGACGTTTTAACTTTATCCCTTATGTAAAGGTTCATTTAATCTCGGCGCTTCATGGGACGGGCGTTGGCAATCTTTACCCATCGATTCACCGTGCCTATGATGCTGCGATGTTTGATATTTCCACCAGTCGATTAACCCAAATTCTGCAAGATGCGGTTACTGCACACCAGCCCCCTATGGTAGGCGGGCGACGTATTAAACTTCGCTTTGCGCATTTGGGCGGTCATAATCCACCGATTATTGTGATTCATGGCAATCAGACCAGCCAAGTGCCAAACAGTTATCGTCGCTATCTAGAAAACGAATTTCGCAAGGTATTCAAGCTTGAAGGTACCCCGATTCGGGTTGAGTTTAAACAAAACGCCAACCCTTACGCAGGTCGCACCAATACCATGACGGATGCGCAAAAAGAACGTAAACGTCGAGAGGTACAAAAATTCAAAAAGCGCGGCAAAAAACGTTAAGGCGATGTTAGTTGGCGTTTTAAGGGATGAGTGAATGGTACAGAAGACTTTAGGTTATCAAATTGGGGTAAAGCGTATCATTGCGATACCCTTTTTATTGGTTTTATTTATTTGCCTTGTGATTTATACCTTAGTCGACTTGACCCAAACCGTGCAATCTGAAATCAAACAGGCGAGTAAGATAAATTATCTACTTGCCCAGTCTATTGCCAGCAGTCCTAACAGTGTGACGACCGCTAGCATTGACAAACTGTTAAGCGAGATACCGCAGTACGAAAGCATTTTATTTTTTCCATTCGATCAGCAGCAGCATCCGACCACCCGTCCAATTAAAGTTACTGAAGTGCTTTTTGAGCGCTATTACGGATTGAGCGAACCTGTTAAAATTAATTTATTGACATTCAAGCCCCATCAAGACAACACTAAAGTAGACCAGCTAATTGGCTATAGTAATCTTACCCTTGACCTACAAACCATTCGCCAGCAATGGTTTTGGCAACATTTACCGTTAATGCTTGTGCTATCATTTATTGCGCTGCTAAATTTGTGGTTTGTGGTGCAAAAGGTGCAAAATTTAACCAATCGTTTGCCGAAACTTGAAAATTTAAGCCATCAAATTTTGCAAGATGAGTTTTCACAGGCAGAGGCGTATAAGCTGCCAAAAAGTAATGAGGCTTGGGTATTTGAAAAAGCCTTGGTGTATTTACTCAACAAGCACAAGGCGCAAATTGCCCAAATCAACACCCTGCGCCAAGAAAAAAATGACCTTGAAGAAACCCAAATTAAGCAGCTTCAGCACAATTCAAAATTTGAAAATATTTTGATTCATGAGTTCAAATCCTCTGTAAGTCGTATCGAATCGGGTCTACAGCTATTACACAATCAATATATCAGCGCTGAGCAAAAAGATGCCGTTGAAATTATTACTTTGGGCAAAGATGATTTAAATGCTAAGCTTGATCAAATCATCCAAATTAACCGTATCGATAAAGGTCAAACAGGCGTCAGTGCCTACCAATTTAGTCCAACGGCGTTAATCACCCAAATTGTCAATGACTACCAGCCTCTGGCTGCCGAGAAAAATATTGCCTTAACAGCAAAGCCCTATCACGCCGACTATGTCCTAGAAGGCGATATTCAAAAAATCACTTTGATTATTAGCTCATTGGTAGAAAATGCGATTAAATTTACCGATAAAGGCAGCATAACAATCACCTCGCAGTTGCAACATTTACAAACGCAAGTACGATGGACGCTGCAGATTGAAGACACCGGCATAGGCATTGCAAAGGAATATTTAGAGCAGATTTTTGAACCTTTTTTCCAAATTAATCCTGAAATAAAGCATACCTCCTCAAATAATTCTGCGGGATTATTTCTAGTGAAAAAACTACTAGAACTGATGAAAGGCAGCATCACAGTTACCAGCGAACCTGATGTGGGTACGAATTTTCAGGTATCGTTACTGCTAAAAGATTGGAAACACAATTATGAGCGCAATTTATTGATAAATAAACATATTGTTGTTTGGTATCACTATGAAGATTTATTCGAAAAAGCCAAACGCATGGAAAATGCCGGTGCTAAAGTTGAGACGTTTACCAGTAGCGAACTTCTTGAAGATTATTTGTCCTCTCATACGGTGGATGCGCTGTTTATCTCGCGAAATATTCATTATCAAGCGATATTAGACTTCGTCAGCAAATTTCGTGAGTTTGAACAGAACGGCAGGGTCACCATTATTTGTGTTTATGACAGCAAAGCGTTAAATCCGCATACCATCGAACTGCTAAAAATAGCGGGGGTTGATTATTTTGTCAAAAAAGAAGTAATAGACGATACACCCGATCAATATATTAAAGAGCTGTCCCATATTTTGAGTTAAAATTTGAGTTAAAAAAAACCCTTCGTTTCATGTGAAGGGTTTTTCTCTTTGTAATTTTTTTTGTAACTTAAAATAAACCTTTAAAAAACACCACGATATGTTGCCACATACGTTTAAAAATTCCTGCTTCTTGAACTTGGCTCTCAGCGACCAGTGGGACAGACGCCACAGGTTTACCATTGAGCATAGCAACCAGCTTACCCACTTCTTGCCCCTGCGCTAACGGCGCTTTAACATCGGCTGGCAAATTGACCACGGTACTGATTTTTTCTTGATCCAACTTTGGCACTAATACTTGTAAATTGCCTTTGCTGACGACGTTGACTTTATCGACAGCACCGAAGTTGACTGGCACGCTGCCGTAGTTTTTTTGGGCAGGGGCGGCAATTTTAGTAGCAAAGTTACTAAATCCCCAGTTGAGTAAGTTGCGCGATTGGTCTGCGCGCTCTTGCACGCTTTTAGTACCCATAATCACTGAAATCAGGCGCATATCACCGCGTTTACTCGACGCTACTAGACAGTAACCTGCTTCGTCGGTATGCCCTGTCTTTAGACCGTCTACCGTTGGATCGGTGAACAATAACGCATTGCGGTTGCCTTGGGTGATGCCGTTATAAGTAAATTGTTTTTGGCTATAGATGGGATAATACTTTTTGCTGTTCTTAATAATGGCTTGGGCAAGTTTCGCCAAATCTTCGGCAGACGCTTGATGGCCTTCTTGTGGCATACCGGTCGCATTCATAAAATGCGTATGGGTCATGCCAATTTTTTTGGCTTCTTCATTCATCAAATCGGCAAACGTGGTTTCGCTACCGCCAATGTGCTGTGCCATCGCTTTTGATGCATCATTACCCGATTGGATAATAATACCTTTTAACATATCAATCACAGGGGCGGTTGTATTGACAGGGACATACATACAAGACTCTTTACTTGAGCCTTTACACCAAGCCTCTGGGGTCATGAGGATGGGTTCATTTTCTTTTAATGCCCCTGATAGCAGCCGCTGCTCAATGATGTAACTGGTCATCATTTTGGTCAATGACGCAGGTGGGAATGGCTGAGCGGCATTTTTTTGAGCCAATACCGTACCCGTATCATAGTCAATTAAGATAAAAGCAGAATTGTCTAGTTCAGGCTGTTGTATGGCGGCATTTGCCTGTACAGTTGTGGCAAAAAAACTGGCGGCGACAAAAGTGCCGACCATCAGACGTTGGGTATATTGCGGTATTGCGATTGCTTTCATCTCACTCACTCTTAGCTCAAATCAAATGCGACCTGTTTGCTTGGCCGCTTGGTAAAACAAATTGCCTATATTAGCAAAAAAAATCGTAATTCAACACTGTATTCGGTCTAAAAATCAACGATTTATCATAATTGACTTCCTCCCCTCCCTAAAGTGAGGGGATTCCTTCTACAAGACGGTTAAGCCCAACCGCAAGAATGTTCTTACTGGCGTTAATATCTCTATCATGCCGTGTGCCACACGTTGCACAAGTCCATTCTCTTATTCGCAAACCTGCTCTACCTTTCGGACTACTGGACATATCGCCACAGCACGAGCAAGTTTGGGTAGTGTATTTCTCATTCACGATTTCAAAACGGCAACCTGCGTTCTCGCATTTGTAGGTCAGTTGTCGCTTGAGTTCAAACCAACCTGCATCGTAAACCGATTTGGCTAGTTTGCCTTTTTTACTGTTAAATTGGGTAGTTCTAACGTCACCTACCACGATTAGGGCATTGTCTTTGACTAATTGGGTGGTGAATTTGTGGATTAGGTCTTGCCGTGTATGTTTGATTTTGGCATGGATCGCTTTGACACGCTGTTTGTTTTTGGCACGTTGGGCGGTGGCTAACGCTTTGGCATATTTGAGCGTTTGCTTGATTTGTAGTTTATCGCCATTTGAGGCGGTGGCACTGTCTTTTAAGCCTAAATCAATCCCAACGCTACCCATTCCGCAAGTAGTTTTAGGGTATTGTTTGACGGTAATACAGGCATACCAACGGTTACGGCTGTCTTGGACAATTTCCAGCGTGTTGATTTGATATAGGCTAAGGTTGTAGCTGTCCCATAGGTCGATGATGAGTTTCTGCCCTTTGGCTAAAGATAGTTGTAAGGTAGATTTTAAGCCCTTTTTACCAGTTTGGTGTGTGGCAATGTGCTTAATGGCGGATTGTTTGAATGGTAGCCAACCTAAGTTTTTACGCTTTGATTTTGGGTTGTTGGTTCGCCATGACAATTTAGCTTTTTTGGATTGCTTACGGCTTTTGGCGTGGGTTTCATTGATTGCCTGAATAGTCTGACTATGCAAGCCTAGTAACTCACCGCTACCTTTGGTGTATTCGTTCAAATCATAAGCACTAAAGAATTTACCAGTTTTTTGTAGGTGTCTATAACTCAAATCATTGACATAATTCCACACGAAATTAACCGAACCGCTTAGGCGGCTTAATTGGTCTGCGTGTTTATCTCGTATGCGTAGCTTGAGTGTTTTCATGGGTTCAAGTATAATTAGATTTTTATATTCTATAGTTGGTCTAATTATATATCAAACGATTTAAGACTTGGTAGGCACGTTGTTTACAATCTTCATGTGCATTTGGTCTTTGTGGCTAAATACCGCAAAAAAGTATTCACTAAAGAGATTTTAGACGACATGCAGGTTATCTTTGAGAAAGTTTGTTCAAAGTTTGAGGCGCAACTAGTAGAGTTTGACGGTGAAAGTGACCATGTGCATTTACTGGTGATTTATCCGCCTAAAGTGGCTATTTCTAGTTTAGTGAATAGCTTGAAAGGCGTGTCTAGTCGGTTATTGCGTAAGAAAGAATATCCGTCTATCAAAGAACAGTTATGGGGCGATGCGTTGTGGTCGCCTAGTTATTTTGCAGGTAGTTGTGGTGGTGCTCCAATTGAGATTATCCGCCAGTACATTGAACAGCAGAATACACCGCACTAAATACCATCTGTGTGTAAGCATGATTGCGGAGTTGCCTTATATCCACCGCCTGAAGTCGGTGGTTTTACGGCAACAGAGGAT
>NZ_DALZSV010000019.1:0-42170 GCF_032014955.1 Moraxella sp. CTOTU47724 | reverse complement strand
ATTCTTTCTAAGCTTCGTAACTTGTTTTACTTATTTGTAAACTCTTCGTCGCTCAATGGTGGCGTATTATACGTGAATTAGAATGGGTGTCAACACCTTTTTCTTAAAATTTTCAAATAAAATAAAAATACCGCCGTGCGGCGGTATTTTTATGATGCTGTAATCAGTGAACTGATTATTTGTTGTCATCTTTTACTTCGGTGAATTCTGCATCGACAACCCCATCATCTTGCTGGGTTTGTTGTGGCTGTGCATCACCCGCTTCTGCGGTAGCGCCTGGGTCAGCGTAGATTTTTTGACTAACCGGTAAGAAGGCATTGTCTAGAGCTTCAAGTTTTGACTTGATGTCATCTAGATTATCTTCTTTAACCGCCAATTCTAGCGCTTTGATAGCGTCTTCTACTGCGGTTTTATCGCTATCGGTTACTTTATCAGCGGCATCTTTCATGGCTTTTTGTACGCCATGAATACGACCATCTGCTTCGTTACGTACTTGCGCAAGTTCAGCAAATTTGGCATCTTCAGCGGCATTGGCTTCAGCATCACGAATCATTTGCTCGATTTCTGAGTCTGATAGACCTGAGTCGGCTTTAATTTGGATACTTTGTGCTTTACCAGTCCCTTTATCTTTCGCTGAGATATTCATGATGCCATCAGCGTTGATGTCAAAGGTAACTTCAATTTGTGGTACGCCACGCGGTGCGGGTGGAATATCGGTCAAATCGAAACGTCCAAGCAATTTGTTTTGTGCGGCAATTTTACGTTCACCTTGGTAGACCTGAATAGTTACTGCTGGTTGATTGTCATCCGCTGTAGAGAACACTTGTGATTTCTTGGTTGGAATCATGGTGTTTTTCTCAATGATTGGTGTCAACACGCCGCCCATGGTTTCGATACCTAGCGTTAACGGTGTCACATCAAGCAGTAGTACGTCAGTTTTGTCACCCGACAGTACCGCACCTTGAATCGCTGCACCCATCGCTACGGCTTCATCAGGATTCACATCTTTACGTGGCTCTTTGCCAAAGAATTCTTGAACACGCTGTTGCACCAGTGGCATACGGCTTTGACCACCTACCAAGATAACATCATCAATATCAGATGCTTTTAAGCCCGCGTCACTCAATGCGATTTTACAAGGCTCAATGGTACGGTTGACAAGCGCTTCAGTTAAGCTTTCTAACTTGGCACGGGTTACGTTCACCACTAAGTGTTTTGGACCTGTGGCATCGGCAGTAATGTACGGTAAGTTAATATCCGTGCTTTGTGAGCTTGAAAGTTCGATTTTTGCTTTCTCTGCCGCTTCTTTTAAGCGTTGCATTGCCAGTGGGTCACCTTTTAGGTTCACACTGTTTTCTTTTTTGAATTCTTCAACCAAGTAGTCAATTAAGGTTAAATCAAAGTCTTCACCGCCTAAGAAGGTGTCACCATTGGTTGAAAGCACTTCAAATTGCTGCTCGCCATCAACGTCTGCGATTTCGATGATTGAAATATCGAAAGTACCACCACCTAAGTCATAAACCGCAATCTTACGATCTGCACCGCCTTTCTTGTCCATACCGTAAGCTAAAGCTGCCGCTGTAGGTTCGTTGATGATACGTTTGACATCAAGACCTGCGATTTTACCCGCGTCTTTAGTAGCTTGACGTTGGCTGTCGTTGAAGTAAGCAGGGACCGTTACTACCGCTTCAGTGACACTTTCACCCAGATAATCTTCTGCAGTTTTTTTCATTTTTTTCAAAACTTCAGCAGAGATTTGGGGTGGTGCTAATTTTTTACCGTTGATGTCAACCCAAGCATCGCCATTGTCAGCTTTGACAATTTTATATGGCACCATGCCGATGTCTTTTTGCACGACTTTGTCTTCAAACTTGCGACCAATCAAACGCTTGATAGCAAATAAGGTATTTTGTGGGTTAGTTACCGCTTGGCGTTTGGCTGATTGACCCACTAAGATTTCGCCGTCATCTTTATAAGCAACGATTGATGGGGTGGTACGTGCGCCTTCAGCATTGTCGATGACTTTAACTTTGTCACCTTCCATCACTGCAACACATGAGTTGGTTGTACCTAAGTCAATACCAATAATTTTAGCCATAATTAAATTCTCCAATTTTTATTTTGATGGTAAGTGGTGATGAGCACCACATTGTCTTGTATTTTTATATCGGTTTACCGAGGGTTTTTTTCAAGCAGTTAGCAAAAGTTTTTTGCTACACTTGTTACCAATCGGTCAATCCGTTGTTTACTGCTTGCTTACTAGCTACCTACGCGAACCATGGCTGGACGCAATAAACGCTCATGTAGCGTATAACCTTTTTGTAGTACTTGACCTACTTGGTTGGCGCTCGCCTCTGGGTCAATGCCCACGGCTTCATGCAGGTCGGCATTAAATGTTTCGCCCTGTGGATTAACCACTTTAACGCCATATTTTTCTAGCACCGCAATCAGCGATTTGTGGGTAAGTTTGACGCCTTCAAGCACAGGATCATTGTCGGATTGGCTATTTTCAATCGCACGTTCAAGGTTATCGACAGTGTCTAATAGGTCTTTGGCAAATTTTTCTAAAGCAAATTTTTTGGTTTTTTCGGTTTCTTGCTCCATGCGGTTGCGCGCATTGTAGGCTTCAGCATTGGCACGGGCATGAGCTTCTTTGGCTTCTTTGACTTGACCTTCAAGCTCGGCAATACGCTGCTCGTAGGTGCTCAAATTGATGTCGCTAGGAATGGTTTTTTGCTCGTTACTTGGCTCAAACTGTTCCATGGCATCTTTTAACTCCGTTGAGACGGCGTCAGTTTGGTTATGCGGTTGCGTATTTTGGTTATTATCAGCTGAATTCATCAATCATCACTCCTATTATCAAGGTAACCGTCACCAAGGTAACAGTTACACGTTAAAACGGTTAAAGTTATTGGCTTTGATAATGGTGAATCCCTTTGATTTCAAGAGTGAGTCGCATTATTTGCGGGTCAAAATGGCGTTTTTCCTATGAAATCCACACTAAATTTGCGTATTTATGACATGAGAAGATAAAATTTGCTAAAAATAAGGTGTTAAGCGCGTACTTGTTGTTGGGTTAGGGCATCAAAAATTTGGCTAGGTCGAACAAATCCAAGGGTGTCGCCGAGTAAATAACCGATGGCATCACCAAAGTATTGATAAGCAGCCGCGAAATCAGTAGCAGGTGTCAAACCCGATAGGTTACAACTCGTGGATACCAAAAATCCAAACGGGTTATTGTGGTCTGCGTGGGCGATGTGATTGCAAAGCTTAGCAATCATCGGATGGCTAATCACTCGTATGGCTAAGCTATCTCGTCCACCTGTGACCCATTCGGGGATTTTGCCTTGCAATGTCGCAGGAATCGGTAACAACCAAGTGGTGGCTTGTGCATCGCTAGACTGCCAACTTGCCGCAATGCTATCAACTACTTGCTGTGGTAACGGCTGTAAGAATGGCTGAATATGCGCGATATCGCCTGTGATAACAATCATGCCTTTTTCGATTGGACGCTGTTTAATCGCTAAAATCTGTTTCACTGCGGTTTCGTTAAATGGATCACAGCCGATTCCCCACACCGCTTCGGTTGGATAAGCCAGTAGATTGCCGGCTTGTAAAAATTGCTGAACTGCATCGAGCTGGGTGTCATTAAATTGCATTATATACCTCGATTATTTGGTAGTTTTTTTGCTCATCGCTTATCAAAATTAAGGGCGGCAGCGCATATATAGACCGCCGCGCTGCATCACCAGTCCCATGAGCTCAAGCTCAATCAGCCAGCCCATAAGTGTCGCAATATCGGTGTGGGTCTTATCGACCAAGCTGTCTAAATCTTGCCCTACCCAATCGAGTTGATTAAGCAATTTCTGCAAATGCGGCGCCACATCCATCGCCAATGGCGCTTGGTGCGGCTGGGTATTTGACGCTGATTCGGACGGTAATTGAGGGCTATTGCTCACTGCCTGTGCAACTATCAGCGCTGGTTCAACCTCAGTGGCTTTGACAATCGGTGATTTAAAAATTGATAAATCTTCCAAAATTTGCGATGGATGATCGACCAAGGTCGCACCCTCACGAATCAATTGGTGGCAACCTTTGGCGTTGAGGTTGTCAATATGACTAGGAATAGCAAAAACTTGTTTGCCTTGCTCGTTGGCTTCTCTGGCCGTAATGAGCGAGCCGCTTTTGGCAGCGGCTTCTACAACCAGAGTTGCTAAACTTAGCCCAGCGACGAGACGATTGCGCCTTGGAAAATGGTAACGATTGCTTGGCATATCAGGCAATAATTCACTAATGACGCAGCCACCTGACGCAATAATATTGGCTTTAAGGCTGGCGTGATTTTTTGGATAACAATGTTTAATACCATTGCCCAGTACCGCAATAGTACCACCTTGTGTGCCAGTCATCTGTAGACTTAACGCACCTAAATGCGCTTGTTTGTCAATGCCTTCTGCCATGCCACTGGTGATCCATAAGCCTTCGTGCGCCAAATATTGCGCCATATCAAAGGCAATTTTTTCGGCATGTGGGCTAGGTTTACGACTCCCAACAATCGCCAATTGTGGTTGGCTTAAGGCAGATAAGTTGCCTTGATACAATAGCAAAGGGGGTGGGTCATAGATGTTTTTTAACTGAGTCGGATATAAAGGGTCATTATCAAACACCACACCATACTGCCCTTGTGATAGTTCTAATAGCGTATCATGCAAAAATTGGCTGGTTCGACTCGCGCTGATAAACTCAGCAAAGCGTTTGTGGTGATTATCATGCAAGCCCAGTGCTTGCCAGTCTGCCAGCTTGGCTTGAATCGCTTGTTCAGCGCTACCAAAACGCGCTACAAGCTTGTTATAAACAGGCACCGATAAGTTCACTAAATGCCATAACAATAAGGCAGCCTGCTGCGCCGGGTTTAAGTTAGGCTGATAGTCCTGCATCACGTATATTCCTTAGGCATGTATATGGCTTATGAATGTTTGCTATTATAAATTTTTCTCACAATAAAAACTTTAAAGACAGCAAAGCCAGTCAAGATGACTGGCTTTTGAACAATCGCTTACCCATCAAGCACAATCAAGGGCAAGTAAGCAAAGGTAAGCGAAAGCGTTAATTGCCGACCGCAGGCAGTAAAAAATCTTGCTCATGAATCGGTGATTCGGCATCGAGTACATAAGCGTAGCTAATATCGTTAAATGCTTTAAATACCATCACATGACCGATTTGCTCACTTGGCAAGCGTACTGCCCCACCTTTCACGCGTGAATATTCGTCCAAGACTAAAGCGCCTTTTTGATAAACCGTCAACACATCGCCTGGCTCAGCGCCTTGGCTGGTGCCCAAATTAATGGCTATCACCCCATCTCGACCGGCACTACTAATTGAGTTTAAAATGCGAATCACGCGACCGCCACGAGTAACGCTGGCAGGTTTTGGATAAAACGCGGGCGGCAAGTACTGACCGACTTCGACAAATACACGGTCACCTTCGCGCACTTCTTGACCATACGATTTTTTAAGCTCGATACTAGAAACACCGTTTGATGCTACGCTAGTGACGATACCTGCGGCAACTTGGGTGACTTCAAGACCGATGACTTTACGGGTGGTTGGGTCAACATACGGTTCGCCCTCACGATACACACCATAGCGTTGTCCCACAATGAGTGGCACGCCTTTGGCATAGATTTTGTTACCGACACCTGTGATAATGTTTTTATCTTTTGAAGCAAGCACATAGGGGGTAGTTTTAAAGTCATCAGGCGATACGATAATATTGCGCTCAAGCCATGTTTCAATGGCAGTCAAAGGAATCGCAGTGATACTACCTGCGGCACTCACCACGGTGGTTGTGGTGACTGGCGCGTTCATGGCTTTTTCAATGCCTGCACAGCCTTCACCCGTATCTACACCGACCAATTTTTGCCCTTTAATCACACATAAGATAATCACATCTTTTGGATAAATCAGATGCGGATTACGAATCTGCTTATTGGTCGCCCAAATTTCTTTCCAGCGCCACGGACTTTCTAAAAATTTACCGGAGATATCCCAAAGCGTATCACCTTTTTTTACCACATAACGGTTGGGAGCATCGGCTTTGATGCGAGGCGGCGGGTTGTTAGCAGCGGCTAGCGAAGTCACTGTCATACCTAGGGTTGCCAACAAAGCGAAGGATAATTTTTTCATTGTCGTGGTGTTATAGTTCTTCATAGCCCAATACTCAAGATTAACCGCTTAACGCTTTAAATGGCATACGCTTTACCATTACTTATAAACATCATAGCCAAATGTTGTGTTATGTGTCGCAAAATCACTCATAATTTGCGCTATGTAAATTTTGGTTAGCATAGCATAAAATAATTGGGGCTTCATAAATTTTCTCTTTAAATCGTTTTTTTAAATGATTTGGTTTTGGTAGATTTTAATCACTCAATCATTATCATTGATTATTTGCTATTGTGAAGCGATTGGTTTGCACCTATATATAAGTTATAGTAGCCAAACTTTAGCGTTTGCGTTACCCTATGCCAATTTTTTTAGATAATTTTTGCCTTATTATTTGCCTTATTAACAGTTGACCGATTATGACTTTACGTACCATTTTAAATTACCCAGATCCGAGACTTCGTACCCTTGCCAAGCCTGTCACCCACTTTGGTGATGACCTAAAAACCTTGATTGATGATATGTTTGAAACCATGTATGCCGCCAAAGGTATTGGTTTGGCGGCGACACAAGTGGATGAGCACATTCAATTGGTAGTGATGGACTTATCTGAAGATGGCAGCCAGCCTCGGGTGTTTATCAACCCTGTTATCACCCCATTAGCCGATGAATTATATAGCTATGAAGAAGGGTGTTTGTCTGTGCCAGAGTATTATGACAAAGTCGATAGACCCAAACATGTCAGAATTGAGGCTGTCGACGCGCAGGGCAACCCGTTTGTTGAAGAAGCACAAGGCTTACTTGCCGTATGTATCCAACATGAAATTGACCACTTAAATGGTAAAGTTTTTGTGGATTATTTATCCAAGCTTAAACAAGACCGTGCGCGTGATAAAGTGCGTAAAGTTGTCAAACAGCGTGAAAAAGATGCTGAACATAAAAGACTGTGATTTTTAACTGTAAGGGAAAACCATGACCACTCGCCCATCGCGTATCGCTACTGTCACACGAAATACCGCCGAAACCCAAATCACCGTATCTATCAACCTTGACGGTACTGGTCAAGGCGCCATTGACACGGGTGTGCCATTTCTGGACCATATGCTTGACCAAATCAAACGACATGGCTTAATTGACATGGATATTACCTGTAACGGTGACACCCACATTGACGACCATCATAGTGTCGAAGATGTTGGTATTACGCTAGGTCAAGCCTTCAAACAAGCGATTGGTGACAAAAAAGGCATCGTGCGTTATGGACATTTTTATGCCCCACTCGATGAAAGCCTTAGCCGTGCGGTAGTGGATATTTCAGGTCGCCCTGGACTGCACATGGATATCCCGTTTACCCGTGCGATGATTGGTGGGTTTGATGTAGATTTGTTCAGTGAATTTTTCTATGGCTTTGTCAATCATGCCATGATAACTATTCATTTGGATAACTTGAAAGGCAAAAACAGCCATCACCAAATTGAAAGTACCTTTAAAGCCTTTGCTCGTGCGCTGCGTATGGCGGTGGAATATGATGAACGCGCACTCAATAGATTGCCGAGTACAAAAGAAAGTCTCTAATAGTAACCTGTAAAAATAAAAGCCCTGTTTAAGACAAGGGCTTTTTTTATGATAGTTGTTTTGTACTAATTTTTGCGTGCTAGTCTTTAAAATTATTAAATTGCAGTGGCACACCAAATTGTTTTTCTTTCAAAAACGCCATCGCTTGCTGTAGCGTGTCTTTTTTCTTATCATTGACTCGTACTTTATCGCCTTGAATCGCCGCCGATACTTTCAAATCCGACTCTTTTAATGCCTTGCTGATTTTTTTGGCGGTATCGCCATCAAGTCCATCTTTGAGATTGACCACCTTTTTCATTTGTTTGCCCGAGCCTTGATTATCCTGTGGGTCGAGTGACTGCAAATCTACCCCGCGTTTTATCATGTTTTTCTCAAGCATGGCATACACGTTTTCCATCTGCAACTCATTGTCTGCGGTGATGGTGATTTTTTTGTCTTTCTCATTGAGTTCTACTTTAATATCACTGCCCTTAAAGTCAAAACGGGTGGCGATTTCTTTCTCGGTGTTTTGCACGGCATGTTTAACTTCAAATAACTGTAATTCTGAAACCACGTCAAATGATGGCATGAGGTTTTCCTTATCAAATTTGTTGAATAAAATCTAAAAAATCTGCCCTATCATAACTGATTTTGTCAATTTTTAACAATTGACTAGCTAATTGACTAGCTATTAGCATCAAAGATAATTATGTAAAATAAATCATAAAATATGTAATGATTTAAAATACTTATTAAAATAATTAACTTTTTAATAACGCTGATTACAGTTTTTTACCTTATTTGTTTGTATAATGAGTAAGCAAATAGCTCATTTACTAAAAAATGTAGTATAACAATTTACGATAATAAGGAGTAGGATATGGCGTTTAGCGATATGATTGGCAAACAAGTGCCAAGCGTGACTTTTCATACCCAACAGCAAGGCAAATGGGTAGATGTTAGCACGGATGAATTATTTAAAGGCAAAAAAGTAGTATTATTCGCCTTACCCGGGGCATTTACGCCAACGTGTTCATCACTGCATTTACCGCGCTACAATGAATTGGCAACTGAATTTGCCAAACTAGGCGTTGATGACATCGTGTGTGTCTCAGTCAACGATACCTTTGTTATGAATGCTTGGGCCAAAGACCAAGACTGTAGCAATGTGACCGTGATTCCAGATGGTAACGGTGAGTTTGCTGAAGCGATGGGACGCTTAATTGATGACTCAGCAATTGGGTTTGGCAAACGTTCATGGCGTTATTCGATGCTGGTCGATGATGGTAAAATTGTCAAAATCTTTGACGAACCCCAAGACAGCGGCAGTGATGACCCATACGAAGTATCAGATGCTGATACTATGATTAAATATATCGACCCAAACTGGCAAGACAAACCCTCTGTCTCAATTTTTACCAAGCCTGGTTGCCCACATTGTGCCAAAGCCAAAGAAACGTTAACTCAAAAGGGCTTTCAGTTTGAAGAAATTGTACTTGGTAAAGATGCGAGTATTACCTCAGTGCGAGCCATTACTGGTCGTGAAACTACCCCACAGGTGTTTATCGGTGGCAAACACATCGGTGGTAATGATGACTTACAAAAATATTTTGCTGATGCAAAATAATGTTTGATTAAATAAAAAAAGACAGTCTAGGCTGTCTTTTTTATTGTCTAGTTAAAATTATTTTCCATCTCTTCAAGTGTCATCATCAAAGTCATCACATTTTCTTCGAATGCTTCAATTTGTCCTTTTAGCGTGGTTTGTTCATCGAGTAGCTTCAGTAAGGTGGCTTTATGGCTATCCTCATACAGACCTGCATCACCTAGCTTTTCTTCAATCTCACCTAGCTGCGCCATGAATTTTTCTAGTTGTTTTTCTTCGTTTTCGATTTTTTTACGGATGGGCGCGGTAAGTTTACGCTGTTCAGCGGATTTTTTGCGTTGTTCTTCTTTGGATAACGCATTGGGTACGTTAGACGTTTCACGTGAAACATCTGTTTTTTGGTGGGCTAATTTTTTGTCTTCGAGTTTTTTATTGTCGCTCGCTTGTTTGGCTTGCTGTTTACGGGTCTGTGATAACCACTGACTATAATAAGCGATGTCATTGTCAAAGATGTTACATTGCCCGTCATGCACCAAATATAGCTCATCGCAAACATTGGCTATCATTTCTCGGTCGTGTGATACCAGAATGACCGCCCCTTCAAATTCTTGCAAGGCCATGCTCAATGCTTGCCGCATCTCCAAATCTAGGTGGTTGGTCGGCTCGTCTAATACCAACACATTGGGACGCTGCCATACGATGAGCGCAAGGGTGAGTCTTGCCCGCTCACCGCCAGAGAACAACTTGCTTTTGGTATCAATGCGGTCACCGCGAAAGTCAAAACTCCCTAAAAACGCCCGTAAATCAGCGTCTGAAGTTTTGCCTGCGAGACGCTGCAGCATCAATATAGGTGATGCTTCTCCATCGAGGCTATCCATTTGGTGTTGGTTAAAATACCCCAGTACCAAACTATCTGCAGCTTTACGCGTCCCAGCCAAGATAGGCAACTCACCCACCAAGCCTTTAATGACCGTTGATTTGCCTGCGCCATTCATCCCTAGCAGACCGATGCGGCTGTCAGGGGTAATTTGTAGGCGAATATTCTCGATAAGTGGTACACCGTTGTAACCCACACTGGCATTGTCTAGCACCAATAATGGCGATGTTAATTGCACAGGGGATTTGAACCGAAACTGAAACGGGTTGTCCGCCATGATAGGCGCTAGCTCGGTCATCCGCTCCAGCTGTTTGACACGGGCTTGCGCTTGTTTGGCTTTAGAAGCTTTGGCTTTAAAACGGCGAATAAAATCTTCAAGGTGGGCACGGGTTTCTTGCTGTTTTTCAAATTGTTGCTGCTGCTGGGCTAGGCGTTCACTACGGGTACGCACAAAGGTGCTGTAATTGCCTGTATAAAGGGTCATTTGTTGGTTTTCAATGTGCAAGATATTGCTCACTACATTATCCAAAAACGCTTGGTCATGCGAAATCATGAGTAACGTGCCGTCATAGGCTTTGAGCCATTCTTCAAGCCACAAAATGGCATCCAAATCCAAGTGATTGGTCGGCTCATCAAGCAACAATAAATCCGCACGGCTCATTAAGGTTTTGGCAAGGTTTAGGCGCATACGCCAGCCCCCTGAAAAACTACTCACAGGTTGGCTTTCTTGAGCAACATTAAACCCAAGTCCTGTCATGATTTGGGAGGCTTTTGCAGGGGTACTATAACCATGGATATCATCAAAGCGCGCGTGCACATGGGCAAGCTCATCTTCTGACAAGGTATCTGGATGGTTAATCTTATCTTGCAGCTCAAAGTATTCTTTGTCGCCACTCAACACAAAATCTATCGCCGATTGGTCAGTGGTTTCAATCTCTTGCGCCATATGACCGATTTGCCAACTGTTTGGAACCGATAGACTGCCTGTGTCGAGTGCCAATTCGCCTTCGCCTTTTTGGGTCAATAGCGTCGCAAAAAAACTGGATTTACCTGTGCCATTGTTGCCTGTTAACCCGATTTTCCAACCTGGATGGATTTGCAAATTAACATCTTTAAATAATACCCGCCCATCACGGCGAATACTGGCATCTTTTAGTTCTATCATAATCGGCTCAAAACTCAAAAAATTTGACTAAAATTAAATGGGAAAAATTCTTGATAGTATAAAGCAAGCACCCCATAATAATAAAAAAGTTTTTATAAGGAATACCCCCGATGAGCGATACCGTAACTGATAGTATGGTTGATGGCATGACTTTAACCGATAATGCTGCTAAAAAAGTGCGTAACCTACGTGATTCAGAAGGCAATAACGACTTGATGCTGCGAGTATATGTGACGGGTGGTGGCTGTTCGGGTTTTTCGTATGGTTTTAATTTTGAAGAAAACTTGGGCGATGATGATGCTACCTTTAGTAACGATGATGTAGCATTGGTTGTTGATAGTTTGAGCTACCAATACCTACATGGCTCAACCATTGATTATGTGGAAGGATTAGAAGGCTCGCGTTTTACCGTCAACAATCCAAACGCCACCACGACTTGTGGTTGTGGTTCGTCATTTTCTATCTAGCTTTACTGGCTAATTTTACTGGGATTCTTTACCTAGTTCATTTGCATAATTAAAAGGCTTTAGCTTAAATATAGCCAGCAACTGTTAAGTTTAGCCTTTTAATTTTCATTCATCCTGTATTTGTTACCTTTGAACAAAATCATCTACATTTTTTCAGCGTTTATCAGATTTGATTTGTGTCGTTAGCCTTTATCCGTAATAATGATTTTATCAACAGCGTGATGACACTTAACCGTGTTATCATCAAGTACCCTAATATAGGTTGATATTAATTTATTGTTGTTAATTACTTAATGTTAAATGTGTTAATGATTTAAGTTTGTTAGCTAAGCAATTATTAATAAGCAATCTTTATTATTCATTTAATAATACCAAGGAGCTTATCATGGCTAAATTATCTTTAGACTCACTCAATAACATCGACGGTTTCATTGCAGCTGCATTGGTTGACAGCGAATCAGGTCTAGCACTTGCCTCAACCGGTAATGGTATCGACCTTGAAGTTGCAGCAGCGGGTAACACTGAAGTGGTACGTGCAAAACGTAAAACTGCTAAAGCATTAGGTCTTAACGACAAGATCGAAGATATCCTAATCACATTAAGTAAACAATATCACTTAATCCGTCCGCTAGTCCGTAATGAAAACCTATTTTTGTACCTAGTACTTGATCGCCAAAAATCAAACCTAGCTATGGCGCGTCATGAATTAAAAGGGTTTGAGACTGAATTAGATTTCTCTTAATGCTTTTTTGATTAAAAGTTTCAGGTAAAAATTATCACTTAATCAAATAATGGGATAGTTTTTATCATACCCACGGTATTTACTGTGGGTTTTTTACGTTTGGCGATTATTGCAATTGGTAATTTCGTCATCACGATATTTTGATAGTGTTTGTATAAATTTGGTGGCATAATTTCACACAATTAAAAATAATTCTAGGATAATTATGACCCAAGCGCCTCAAACTTGTACTTCTTTGCAGCTACCTACTTGGCTGACCGCTGAAAACATTCATGGCATGCTACGGGGTATCGAAAAAGAAGGCTTACGTATGAGCCCTGAGGGATATATCGCCACTACCCCACATCCAGCAAAGCTTGGCTCAAAACTCACTCACCCTTTTATCACTACTGACTACGCCGAAAGCTTGTTAGAGCTCATTACTGAGCCAAAACCCACGGTAAAAGAAGCGCTTGATATGCTGCGTGATTTGCATATTGTGGTACAAAATGCTTTGACCGATGATGAGCTATTTTGGTCGATGTCGATGCCTTGTATGATTTCGGGCGATGAAGATATTTTGCTGGCCGACTATGGCACCTCAAACTCAGGTAGACTAAAAAACCTCTATCGTCACGGTCTAGGCATCCGCTATGGTCGCCGTATGCAGACCATTGCTGGATTGCATTATAATTTATCATTTGGTGATAATTTATTCACCGCTTGGCAACAGCAGTTAGGTGATACCCAGCCATTAACTGAATTTAAAAATGAAAAATACTTGGGTCTGATTCGTAACTTCAAACGTCTAAGTGGTATGGTGCTGTACTTGGTTGGTGCAAGTCCTGCCGTGTGCGCGTGTTTTTTAAAGGGTCGCGAGCATCCGCTACAGCCAATGAACGCATCAACTTACTATTTACCCAATGCTACCTCTCTGCGCATGGGCAAACTGGGTTATCAAAATAGTGTACAAGATGATTTAGATATCCGCTACAACAGTCTCGATGAATATGTCGCAGGTTTGCGTAATGCCATCCACACGCCGCATCCTAATTTTAGCGCGTTGGGACTCGATGACGACAACGGCTATCCCATTCAAATCAATGACCATATTTTGCAGATTGAAAACGAGTACTACAGCCCGATTCGACCCAAACAAATTACCCAACCTGGCGAAAACCCCAGTGATGCCTTAGCCAAGCGCGGTATCGCTTATGTGGAACTCCGAGCGATTGACTTAGATCCGTACAGCGAAATCGGTATCAGCTTAAATACCGCCTGTTTTATGGAAATTTTGGCATTGTACTGTCTATTGCTAGATAGTCCTGACTTATTGCCCGATGAAGATGCCCTACTTGCTCAAAACCAAGAAAAAATCGTCAATCAAGGGCGCGAGCCAAACTTAATGATTGATACAGTAGCTGGGCAAGTCGCATTTAAAGACTGGCTACTACAGCATCTGCTAGGTATGCGTAAGCTATCAGAACTCATGGATGTCACCTATGGTAGCAATGATTACCGCAATGCGTGGCAATCGATGATGGCAAAAGCGCAAAATCCAGACAATACCCTGTCAGCGCAAGTATTAGTCGATACCGAACGCTTTGATAGTAGCTGGCAGTTTGGTAAGTCACTGGCGCAAATGCATGCCAATCGCTTAAGACATCAAGGATTGGTCCCTGAGCAAATGACTTACTTTGAGCAGCTTGCCAAAAACTCTGTGCGTGAGCAAGCCGATATCGAGCAGAATGACACACAAGATTTTTATGCCTATGTGGGTCAATTTCGCTAGTTAGCAGGTGCTAGTAATCAGATATTGTTGGACTGATTATTTTTTAGGGTTAAATTTCTAAAATTCTAAGCGCTATGGTTTGGCTTATTCTTTTTCACTAAATTGTTTGATGGTTTTTTTATGCGTGATGCTTCATTGACCCACAGCTTGTTAAGTTATCGGGGACTGGCAGGACTATTGACGTTAGCCAGTATTATTGGCATGAGTTTCGCCTATTTTTATTTGCAAGGGGTGGTAAAATTAGACCCGTGTCCGCTGTGTATCTTTCAGCGAGTGGGTTTAATTGTGATGGGGATTTTTGCATTTATCGCCTTTTTACTCAATCCAAAACAAGCTTGGGCAAAGATTTTGTTGATGTTTGGCGCGCTGCTCGGCATTTTGTGGTCAATTGCTGTGGCGATTCGCCATGTATGGATTCAACACCTGCCACCTGACCAAGTCCCCTCATGTGGTCCTGGGCTGGACTATTGGATGGATACGCTGCCGATTGCTCAAGTGTTGAAAGAAGTATTTAAAGGTTCTGGCGAGTGTGCGGTGATTGACTGGACGTTTTTAGGCTTTAGTATCCCAGAATTATCACTGGGGTTTTTTAGCATTTTATTGATAATGATTATTTTGGCGATCCGTAAAAGCAATACTCGATAACACTATCGGTCGTGGTCTAAAACCATAAAAAAGGCGATAATCAATCGCCTTTTTTTATTAGCTTTTTTTAGTCGCTTTATTCCCATTCAATGGTCGCTGGTGGCTTACTTGAGATATCGTAGGTCACACGTGATACTTCTTTGATTTCATTCATGATGCGATTAGACACTGTTTCAATCAAATCATACGGCAAATGGGCAAAACGCGCTGTCATAAAGTCGATGGTTTCAACCGCCCGTAACGCAATCACCCACGCATAGCGGCGACCATCACCGACCACGCCCACTGATTTTACCGGTTGGAACACCGCAAACGCTTGTGCGGTTTTCTCATACCAACCAGATTTTTCCAACTCTTGCATAAAGATGGCATCGGCTTGACGCAAAATATCGGCATATTCTTTTTTCACTTCACCCAAGATACGCACGCCTAGACCTGGACCTGGGAAAGGATGACGATAAATCATTTTTTCAGGTAGCCCTAATGTCACACCGAGCTTACGCACTTCATCTTTAAACAAATCACGTAAGGGTTCAATAAGTTTGAACTGCAAATCGTCTGGCAAGCCACCGACATTGTGGTGCGACTTGATCACATGTGCTTTGCCTTGGTGACTTTTTGCCGATTCAATGACATCGGGGTAAATGGTACCTTGTGCCAAGAATTGAATGCCTTTGCCCTCACCCGACAGTTCACGTGCGGTATCTGCAAACACATCGATAAAGGTTTTACCAATGATTTTACGTTTGGCTTCTGGATCGCTAACGCCGGCTAATGCGGTCAAAAAACGTTCCTCAGCATCCACGCGAATGACTTTAACGCCCATGTTTTCAGCAAAGATTTGCATCACTTGGTCGCCTTCATGGAGCCGTAACAAACCATTATCAACAAACACACAAGTTAGCTGCTCGCCAATCGCTTTGTGAAGCAGTGCGGCTACCACCGAGCTATCTACGCCGCCCGAAAGTCCCAACAACACTTGCTCATCACCAATTTGTTCTTTTAACTGCGCCACACGCATCTCAATGATGTTATCCGGTGTCCACGCATTGGCACAGCCACAGATTTGGTGCACAAATCGGCTAATCAATGCTTCACCTTGCAGCGTATGGGTCACTTCTGGATGAAACTGCACTCCGTAATAATGCTTGCTTTCATTTGCCATCGCAGCAATTGGACAGCTTGGGGTTATCGCAGTTACTTCAAAGCCTGCAGGTAACTCAACAACTTTATCGCCATGACTCATCCAAACGTGTAATTTGTTGGGCTCATCTTCAATGCCTTTAAAAAAGCTATCTTGAGCGGTTTTTTCAATGATAGCAGCGCCAAACTCTTGGTGACTACTGGCTTCAATTTTGCCACCAAACTGATCTGCCATCGCTTGCATACCATAGCAAATGCCTAGTACCGGCACATTGATATCAAATACGGCGTCGTTAATTTTTGGGCTATTTTCTGCATACACGCTCTCTGGACCGCCCGATAAAATAACCCCTTTTGCACCAAAGTCGTGAATGCGCCGTGCTTCGATATCGTATGGGTACATTTCACAGAATACCCCTGCTTCACGCACGCGGCGCGCAATTAGTTGACTGTACTGTGAACCATAATCCAATACCAAGATACGGTCTTGTTTGATTGAGTTGTTGGATGTTGACATACAAGCCTCTTTAAATTTAGGTAAATAGCTTAACTGAACCGATGCTAACAGGTTTCAAAAATTTATGGGTATTGTACCAATTAACGGCTTTATTTGCTGATTTTTATAGAGTGAAAAATGGCTACATGAATGTTTTGAGTAAAAATTTTCCCTAAAAAATTTCTCTCATAAACGGTCTTTACTTGGGTTTTTTTGTATCGCTTTCACCAATTGATTATCTTTGTTACACAAACCTCATCTAAGAGGCTTTAGGTTTACCAAACTCTACGAAAAAATTGCTGATATTGCTACAGAGTAGACGCAAAAATTTATTATTATGAAACGGTAATAACCGAAAACGGTTTTACGAAAAAATTGATTTTAATTTATGCATTTTAAGTTAACGTCACGTTTAATTGTTTTTCGACAATAAAAATAACAGCCATATTAAAAATTTTTTCTAAACGCTAGTATGGCTTGGATAAAAAAACTTCAAATGAGGATACAATCATGGTAGATAATATTAATAATTCAGACTTAAACCGCGACCCTATCACTGGTGAACCAGGCTCACATCCAATCGGTACCGCAGTAGGCGGTATGGGTGGTGCGGCTGCAGGTGCAGCTATCGGTGCTATTGGTGGTCCATTAGGTATGTTAATCGGCGGTGCAATTGGTGCAATCGCTGGTGGTGCTGCAGGTCACGCCGCAGGTGAAGCGATTGATCCAACGATTGAAGATACTTATTGGAATGATACCTATTCACAAACAACCTACTATAGAGATGGTTATGATTATACCACTGACTATCAACCAGCTTATGCCGTCGGCTATGCCAATCGTGCAAAATACCCAGCTGGCACAACGTTTGACAGTGTAGAATCTGATCTTGAACGTAGCTGGCATGAAGTAAAAGGTAATTCACGTCTTGCATGGGAAGATGCCAAAGAAGCCATTCGTGATGGTTGGAATAAAACAGATGCTCGTATTGCTGGTCAAGAATATTCACCACGTTTACGTACAGTGGATGGCTATGCAGAAGGTGAAGAAAAAGGTCATCCTGTTGCTACTGGTACAGGCGCATTAGGTGGTGCCGCAGCTGGTGCAGCCGTTGGGTCAGTAGCGGGTCCCGTTGGCACATTGATTGGTGGTGCGATTGGCGCCGTGGCAGGTAGCGCGGCAGGTCATGAAGTCGGTGAAGCAGTCAACCCTACCACTGCTGAAGATGCTTACGAAAAACCTCATCCAGTTGCCAGTGGTTCTGGTGCACTAGGCGGTGCCGCAGCCGGTGCAGCCATTGGTTCAGTAGCAGGTCCTGTTGGTACCTTAGTGGGTGGCGCGATTGGCGCTGTAGCCGGTGGCGCAGCCGGTCATGAAGTTGGTGAAGCAGTTAACCCAACTGAAGCAGGTGAACAACGTAAAGAAGCTAACCCTGTCGCCAGTGGTACAGGTATGGCAGCCGGTGCTGCTACAGGCGCAGCGATTGGTGCGGTAGGTGGTCCAGTAGGTTCATTGGTTGGCGGTGCCATTGGTGCTGTAGCAGGTGCAGCCACAGGTAATGCCGTAGCAAATACGCTTGAAGGTAATACAGAAGAAGATACCTACTGGCGCAATAACTATAATACAACGACCTACTATAGCCAAGGCTATGATTACGATACTGACTATCGCTCAGCGTATGATTATGGTTACCGTGCACGTCATCATTTTAATACCGCTAATGAGTTTGAAAGTGTTGAAAATGACTTACGCAATGATTGGGAACAATTCAAAGGTAGCTCACGTTTGACTTGGGACCAAGCTCGCCTAGCAGCACGTGATGCCTGGTATCGTATTAAGCGTTAATCTTTCGATTAAGTTAGCTTAAAATAAAAAAAGACTTTCAAATTAATGAAAGTCTTTTTTATTTGAACCATTAAAATCAAAGACAAAAAAGCTGGTCTATTAAATTACCATTTTGATGCCAATACCGATTAATACTAGCCCACCAAAAATTTCAGCTTTACTCTCTAGCCACGTGCCTGATTGCTTGCCCATAAATACGCCGATAAAACTAAAAATACCTGTTACCACGGCAATTACCGCACAGGATACATAAGGATTGACTGGGATTAAATTTAAGGTAAATCCGGCTGCCATTGCATCAATACTGGTTGCAATCGCTAAAGTAGTCATGGTTTTATGGGTGATGACAACATTGGCATCATTGGCGATATCTAAAGCAATATTGTGCGGGGTGGAATCTTGTGATGTCGCATCTTCATCATCGCCAGATAAGGCTTCATACAGCATTTTTCCACCAAGCCCCACCAAAATAATGCACGCTATCCAAGGCGCCCAATTTGCGATAAATCCTAAGATTGAACGTCCACCGAGATAACCAATCAAAGGCATCAAACCTTGAAAGACGCCAAAATATACGCCTGCCATAAGTGCAATTTTGGTCGTATCTTGGCGGTGTTTGGCACCGAGTCCAATCGCTACAGCAAAGGCATCCATCGATAAGGCTATCGCTAGCAGTAATAAGGCAATCATGTGATATCTCTTCTAAAAATTCAAGCTGAAATAAAACCACCTTATTACAACATAAGGTGGTTTCCATTGTATTAAAACACGACCCTAAAATTGGGTTAAATATCCAAGTTGGTCACTGTTAACGCATTCTCCTCAATAAAGGCACGACGCGGTTCTACATCATCCCCCATCAGACACGAGAACAAATGATCAGCAGCAATCGCATCTTCAATGGTGACTTTTAGCATATGGCGATTTTCTGGATCCATCGTGGTTTCCCATAATTGATCAGCGTTCATCTCGCCCAACCCTTTATAACGCTGAATCGCTAAACCACGGCGCGCATCACTCATAATAAATTGCCATAGATAACCCATGTCTTTGATCGGCAGTTTTTTATCGCCTTTAGCGACATAAGCGGTATCTGATAACATGTCTTTCCATTGGCTGGTTAAGCGATGCAAACGGCTATACTCACCTGAACCAATAAATGCGGTATCTAATAAGTACGCGTGTGGCAACTGATGGATAAAAATCGTCACGCGCGGTAGATAATAGGTTTTTTGATGATCGCCTTCTTGTTTGCTAAAGGACTCTAATTCAATTTGTGGGTCTAATCCGTCTGCCGTCACTGCTAGATTCTGCGCTAACGCTTCTACCCAATTTCGCATTTGCGCTTCATCTTCAATCATCGGTATGCTAAGTTTGCTGGTGATTGCCAACGCATCCAATACGGCGCTTGGATATTTGATTTGCAAACGGTTTTTGATGGTCTGAGTTTGGTTATAATCATTGAGCAAGGTTTCTAGCGCTTGACCTGTGACCGCAGGCGTACCTTCACTCAAATGCAACTGGGTATCATCAATGGTTGACGACAATAAATAGGCCTTTAACACTTCATCATCTTTGACATACAATTCTTGGCGACCTTTTTTCACTTTATACAGCGGTGGCTGCGCAATATAAATATGACCACGTTCTAATAGCTCTGGGGTTTGACGGAAAAAGAACGTCAGGAGCAAGGTGCGAATATGTGAACCATCCACGTCCGCATCGGTCATGATGATAATTTTGTGATAGCGTAATTTGTCAGGATTGTACTCATCAGGCCCGATGCCTGTACCCAATGCGGTAATCAAGGTACCCACTTCTTGCGACGATAGCATCTTATCAAAACGCGCACGTTCTACGTTTAGAATTTTACCTTTCAGCGGTAAAATCGCCTGCATCTTACGGTTACGCCCTTGTTTCGCAGAACCGCCTGCCGAGTCCCCTTCCACAATGTACAGCTCTGACATCGCAGGGTCTTTTTCTTGGCAATCAGCAAGTTTGCCGGGCAGACCTGCGATATCAAGTGTCGTTTTACGGCGAGTCATTTCACGAGCTTTACGCGCAGCTTCTCGAGCACGGGCGGCATCGATGATTTTACCAGCAATCCCTTTGGCCGCATTGGGATTTTCAAGCAAGTAAGCGCTAAACTTATCGTGCATGGCTGATTCAACCGCGGGTTTGACTTCACTCGATACCAGTTTGTCTTTGGTTTGGCTTGAGAATTTTGGGTCAGGTACTTTGACAGAAATAATCGCCGTTAGACCTTCCCGCGCATCGTCACCTGTTACCGCAACTTTTTCTTTTTTCATCAAGTTTTCGCTATCCATATAGCTATTTAGGCAGCGTGTTAATGCCGAACGAAAACCAGAAAGGTGGGTACCACCATCTTTTTGCGGGATATTGTTGGTAAAGCATAATACTTTTTCGTTGTAGCTATCTGTCCATTGCAATGCTACTTCGACGCTGATACCGTCATTTTCTTCGCTGGTAAAATGAAACACCTCATTTAATCCAGTTTTGCCCGCATTGATGTAATGGACGAACTCAGATAGACCGCCAACGTGTTCAAACTCATGGCGTTTGTCATCGCGCTCATCCGTCAATACGATGCGTACACCCGAGTTTAAAAACGACAATTCGCGTAAACGCTTGGCGAGAATTTCAAAATCAAAAATCGTGCCTGTAAAAATATCATCGCTTGGATAAAAACGCACTTGTGTGCCTGTTTGCTGGGTGGTTTCAAGCTGCTCGATAGGCGCTACAGGCTCACCATCAGCATACGTTTGGCTATAGTGGTAGCCATCACGCCAGATATCGAGCACCAGTTTTTTTGATAACGCATTAACCACTGACACACCAACACCGTGCAAACCACCTGAGACTTTATAACTGTTGTCGTCAAATTTACCGCCCGCATGCAGTACTGTCATGATAACCTGCGCGGCTGACACCCCTTCTTCTGGGTGAATATCGACAGGAATACCGCGTCCATTGTCTTTGACGCTGACCGATTCATCTTCGTGGATGATGATGTCAATTTGATCACAGTGACCCGCCAAGGCTTCATCAATGGCGTTATCCACCACTTCAAACACCATATGATGCAAACCTGTGCCATCGTCGGTATCGCCAATGTACATACCAGGGCGTACACGCACGGCTTCTAAGCCACGAAGTACGCGGATACTATCAGAACCATAGGCTTTACTTTCTTGTTGACTTGATTGGGTAATAGATTGTTGTGTCTGATCGGCTACATTCGCAGATGTATCAGTCATGATGACTCCATAAGTTTTGCATGGCAAAAACGTCAGAACATACTCGATTTTATGGTCAAAATCGTTGATTTTTTTCTTAGTTTTTTGGCGAAAAATAAAGGGTTTATTGTAGCAAATTTTAGGGGAAAAGTCACTGAATATCCCTGCTTATGAGAGGTAAAATAGTGATTTAGCTCAGCTAAAAAGAGAGAGTTTAAGTTACATCAGTTTGAAAAAATACTTAATCATCTAACGTTAGTCACCTAAAAATATTATTGGTTTTTATAGGTCATTTTGAATAGGTTGTGTTTCAAGCGTTAATTGTCTAACGCTTCCCTGTTCCACGTGAAACAGTTTTATATTATCTTGCCAAATCTTCTGAATGCTTTCAACGATATCTTGGGTGAGACTGGTGATAAACAGCTGTGAATTAACTTGTTTTAAGCCAGTTAATAACAGCATAAGCGCGTCATTGTCCAATTCTGCTGTGATATCGTCTACCAATACCAAAGGTACTTTATCGACCTGATTGAGTAACGGCAACTGCGATAAGCGAAGCGCCATGACCAATAATTTTTTTTCACCCCTTGACAGCATATCGGTGGCAAGCAACGTCTGCTTGTGTTTATGCCCTGCTGCATCGGTATGCACTAAATCTAGCACAACATTGATATCAGACCGATGACATCCCATACGTGTATAGCCAAGCTCAATGTCAGACGCTAAACGATTGGCTAAGGTAATGGCTAACCCAGCTTCAGTATCAAATCCCGGTGTATAACGCAATCGTAATTTTTCGGCATACTGGGGTAAAAATTTTTGCACTTGCGCCAAAAAATGGGGCTGCCATTGTTCAATGATATCAGCCCTTGCTTGGTGAATTTTTTCTGCATGTTGGCTTAGCTGGTAATCCCAAGCGGAGAGTTCGTGCTGTTGCAGGCTGGTTAATGAGACGTTGCCAACATTTTGCTTTAATAAGCTATTGCGTTGTTTTAGTAGACGCTGATAAGCGAGCCAATTGGGATGAAATGATTGTTCCACGTGAAACCCTAGCCAATCTAACATTTCACGCCTTGCTTGACTACCATCCTCTAGCTGTGCAAGGCTCACAGGCTCGAGCAATAGGGTCGGTAGCAGCTGTGCAAGTGGGCTTTGGGTCACAAGCGATTGACCATTAAGTCGCAATTGCGTGGTAGCATCTTGGGATTTGGCAATAGCAACCGTTTGCCCATGATTGAGCCTAGCAAAAACTGTCGTATCGCTAAAACCATGCTCAATATAATGCCTCGGTTGATGATGGCGAAAACTTTTGCCGCGCGATAATAAATAGATGCTTTCTAATAGCGACGTTTTTCCGCTGCCATTTTGACCCAAGAACACATTACAACTGCTAGGTTGTAATTCAATCGTGTGAAGATTGCGAAAATGATGAATAGCTAATTGAATAATTTGCATGATTTATCTAATTAACTACTCATCACTGGATTGAAAAAAATATGCCCGCTAACTAAATACGCATTGGCATAACCACAAATTCGTGTTTGCTGTCATTGACTTGTTGTACCAATACCGAAGCATTGGCTTGGCTCATATTAAAGTCAATTTCGCCTTGCAGTACATTCAGCACATCTAGCAAATAAGCCACATTGAATGATATCTCTAAGGGCTCACCTTGATACTTAACCTCAAGCTGCTCACTGGCTTCATCTTGCTCAGCGTTGCTAGCACGTACCATCAAATTGTTATCGCCTGAAAAATCAAAAATCACGCCACGCGATTTCTCGTTACTCAAAATAGCCACGCGGCGAAGCACGTTCGCCAGCTGCTCTTGGCTGATACGGGCAATTTTGTTGGTTAATGATGGCATAACGCGGCGATAATCGGGGAACTTACCATCAATCAAACGCGCGGTAAAAGCCACCATGATGGCATTTTTTAGCTGACCTGTGCTATCGACTTCCCCAAAAGGGAGTAACACTTGTAAAAATTCACGACCGACATTGAGGGTGATTTTATTATCTTGATTCGGTAGCATGCGTTTAAGCTCTGCTAACAAACGTTGTAATTCAAGTACGGCTTTTCTTGGTAAAATTGCAGCCAGTGCCACGCTATCATCACACGCTATCACTGTACGAGCCAATGCCAAGCGATGACCATCGGTTGATACCGTCGCCAATTGACGCTCTTTGACTTCAAACAGCATACCGGTGAGATAATACCGCACGTCTTGCACGGCCATCGCAAAATGCGTTTTATCGAGCAAATCGACTAGGTCTTCACGGCCCAATTGGATAGGCGTGACTTGCTCTGGCTCACCCAATAGGGGAAAGTCTTGGGCAGGTAAAGTGCTGAGTTTAAAACGACTACTACCGCACACAATTAAACACTGATTGTCGTTACCTACACTGATAGATACGGGTAAACCGTCGGGTAATAATTTTACGATATCTTTGAATTTGTTGGCAGGAACGGTGATCTCACCTGGTTGTTTGCACGCCGATGCTGGCAAATTGAGGGTGGCTTGTAATTCAAGCTCCAAATCTGACGCTACCATGACCAATTGAGAGTCGGTTAACGCCAATTTCATATTCCCCAGAATTACCATGTTATGGCGTTTGTCAGCGGCTTTTGAAATTAAATTAATCGCTTGTAGTAACAAATCGCGAGAGATTACTAATTGCATGGCACCGCCTCAAATCAAAATGAATGGTTGTAACAAATGGAAAAATTAAGACTTATTATACGGGGTAATTGACTAAAAATCTTTTTAATCGAGTTAACAAAATACTAAGTCTGTAACATTAATTTTAATGAGCGATAATCCTTGTCAAACATCAAATCGCTGACACAAAGTTCTTGTACTTTCTCACAGGCGTGCATGACCGTAGTATGGTCGCGACCACCAAATGACTGCCCAATTTCTGTAAAGCTGTTATTGGTTAGTTCACGAGCTAAACTCATAGCCACCTGACGCGGACGAGCGATATGACGTAAACGCTTTTTACCCATCAGGTCTTTGACCGATATATCATAAAACTCAGCAACGACTTTACGAATATTATCCATACTGACCGCTTGTACACGAATAGCAATCAAATCTTTTAACGCCATTTGTACCAGTTCTAAATGGATAGGCTGATTGAGCAGACGGGAAATGGCTAAAACTTTGTTCAGCGCACCTTCTAACTCTCGCACATTGGCGATGATATGCTGAGCAATAAAAATAGCGCACTCTTTTGGCAAATTCACCTCTTGCGCTTTGGATTTTTTTTGCAAAATTTGAATACGGGTTTCTAGCTCTGGCGGCTCTAGCGCTACTGCTACTCCCCAAGCCAGACGTGACTTTAAGCGCTCGTCAAAATCAGTCAGTGCGCTCGGGTGTTTATCAGATGCCAAAATCACTTGTTTATTTTTGCTCATAAAATCATTGAGCAATAGCAAAAACTGCTCGCTACTTTTTTGCTTTCCCGCAATCACATGAATATCATCAATAATCAATAAATCGGCTTTTTTAATTTTATCTTTGAACTCATCGATTTTTTGTTTTCTTAATGAATTCACCAGCTGGTTAACAAACTTATCGGACGTGAAGTAATAAAAACTTTTGCCTTGTTTTAAAATCTCGTGGGCAATTGCTTGCATCAAATGGGTTTTTCCCAAACCTGTCGCGCCATAAATAAACAGCGGATTATTTTTTGATTGACCCAAATTGTTGGCAGTCTCTCGGCAAATACTATAAGCGATTTGATTGGATTTTGCGGTTACAAATTGGTCAAACGTAAAATGCGGATCGATATACTGAAAAGAGCGTTGCTGCTCATTTTTTACCAGCGTCACTTTTTGCTCACCAAGCTCTTGTGTACCGACAGCGTCAGTGATTGCGTTACCTTTATCAATTTGAATCTGCACATGAATTGGTAGGGTTGGCTCAAGCTGGTGTAAAATCGTTTGAATTTGACTTAAATGATTTTTTTCAACATAGCTGGCAAAGTATTGATTAGGTACATTAACGACCATCGTGTTGTCATGCATTGAGGCGGATAATGGGCGAATCCACATGGTAAAAATATTATCAGGTACTTGATATTTTAATTCGTCAACGCACTTAAGCCATAATGCATCCGCCATAACTTCACTTTCCTAATTCAAGCATCTTCAAAATTGGTGTAATGTATCATAAAACCGCTATTTTACAAATAAAATTATTGTGGATAATAATGTGGATATAATTGTTGATAAGTTAAAAATGGAAGTTAATAACAAACTATCAACTATTTATATACAGGCTTATCAACATTATAAATAATTGTTTTTTTATGATTTTTAGTTAAATATCCACTGAAATAGATGTGCTTAATAATAATAAATAATACTTATTTAATATATAATAATAAAAAAATTTTTTGTGGATAACTTTTTACTAAGTTGTATTTGTTATACAAAAATTTTATTTTAGATAAGCAAAATAATTGGTTGTACCAGTAATTTTAAGAAAGAAATTAATCGGTAAGCTTAGTTATCCTTGACCTATTGGTTAAAATTAAGGATAATACGAGATTAACTGTTTTGAAATTTTGTATTTTAACCGCTATCGGTTAAATGTCACGTAAATTTAGCCAAGGTGAATCGCATGAAACGCACTTTCCAACCAAGCGTAATCAAACGTAAACGTACTCACGGTTTCCGTGCTCGTATGGCTACTAAAAATGGCCGTCAAGTTTTAGCTCGTCGTCGTGCTAAAGGCCGTCATCGTTTAACGGTGTAATGTCTATTTTGTTAACTTGATTTAATGTTGATATTAAAACAGGTTATAGTAAAAAGCGATATACTTCTTATATCGCTTTTTTTATTGTTGTACTAATCGTTATGCTAGAAGTCCGTTCGTAACTAAGGATTAGCATACTCCCCTACTCTATTATTTCAGCCTGTTTTTACCCTATCTATAAAATATTTATAGCTTTGGCTTTTATTTTAATGGTGCTTTGGTATTGATTTGGACTTATCCTCATGACGGCAGACAAACCTTTTAAATTTGATAAATCACAGCGGCTGCTAACGCCTAAAGATTTTAAAGCGATGTCGGGTCGCCATACCAAAACTGGTGAAAATCAGTCACAGCCTGTTGTGATGTTTAAAATTCATCAGCCTAACTTATTGTTCTTTGTCAAAGTGGTTTTAGCCGATACCCAAAGACAAGCTGCAGTAAATCGGTTGGGTCTTGCGATCACTAAAAAGAAAGTCAAACGTGCCCATGAGCGTAATCGTATTAAGCGATTAACGCGAGAGCATTTTCGGTTGCATCAGCACCAGCTAAATGGTCAAGTTGATATTTTGTTAACTATCAAGCAGTTTTCCGATGACATGCCAAATGAAGCAATTGCGCAGCAATTAGCGATGGGCTTTAACTTAATCAACGATAAGATTAGAAAGTTGAAACGGAGTTAATTTTTTGGGCAGTTCGTAATATCTTTACTCAAATGAAGGTGATAAAAAATCTGGGTTTAATCCATGGATAAATTATTAGCAAAATTTTTGCTGGGTATGATTATATTTTATCAGCGTTTGATTAGCCCATGGTTGGCACCTCGTTGCCGGTTTTATCCAACGTGTTCTAGTTATGGTTTAGAGGCGGTAAGATTGCATGGGGGGTACCGGGGTGGGATATTGACAGTCAAGCGTATCGCGCGCTGCCATCCTTGGGGTGGGCATGGGATTGATTTTGTCCCTAAGCCATTATATCGCTACCGCTATCATTATATTAACACACGCCCGTCTTACTTTTTTGTATATGCTTACCACTATCATTAATTGATGTAGATAATTAAATTATAAAAATTTGTCGCCAGTCTCAAATAGCGTAATCGAGTCAACTATTTATAGAATATCTTTTTTAACTTTTTTTTAGTAGAATGTCTTCTATTTTTTAATTGTTTTTCCTTTATTAGCAACTAGTGATTTCAAGCAATATCATTAGATAGGGTAGCTATATATGCAAAAAATTTTACGGACATTGATTATTATCGCAATGTTAATTACGGGTTATTTGCTGATTCTGGCATGGCGGGATGATTATACCAATGTAAATAAACCCGTTGCGATAACCCCAACAACCACAGCCGTCAGTAGCAATGATGTGCCAGTGGCGGGGGCTTCAGGTACGCCAACGGGCGATATTCCCACGGCAACAGCAACCACATCAACCGCCGCTCCCACTACCCAGCAAACGGGCGCACAGCTCATTAGCGTGATGACGGACAAATATGATCTTCGTATTAATCCAGTCGGTGGCGATGTGGTATACGCGGCGCTTCGAGAGCATACCCAGACATTAGATAGTAAACAGCCGTTTGTACTTCTTGAAGAAAATAGTAATCGCGTATATGTGGCTCAGTCAGGGTTAATTGGTGCCAATGGTATTGATAATAGCAATGGCCGTGCTACTTTTACCGCGCCTAGTAACCAATTTGTCATGCAGCCTAACCAAGCCGAATTGGTCGTGCCTTTAACTTATCAAAAAGATGGCGTAACCGTCATCAAATCCTATAAGTTTACCAAAGGTCAATATCCTATCAACGTCAGCTATAACATCACCAATAACGGTACGCAGCCTTGGCAAGGACAAATGTATGCGCAGTTAAAACGTGATAATAGCGAAGACCCAGGTAAAGGTGACAAAGGCGCAATTAGCCTATCGACTTACCTAGGTGGCGCATGGGGTACACCAGATCAGCCTTACAACAAACTCAAGTTTGGTAATTTTAATGAGGGTTTAAAAGCCAGCAGTGATAAAGGCTGGATTGGCATGGTACAGCATTATTTTGTCACCGCTTGGATGCCAAAGGATTACACAGCAAATTTTTATAGCCGTGAAGCTGGCAAAGATCACATTATCGGGTTCACCAGTAACCCTGTGTCAGTCGCTCCCAACAAACAAGTGACGTTAACGTCTGCCCTGTATGCAGGTCCAAAAATTCAAACCAACTTAAAACCTTTGGCAGAGGGGTTAGATAAAACTGTTGATTACGGTATCTTATGGCCGATTTCAAAAGTCCTATTTTGGATTTTGGATAATGTACATAAAGTCTTGGGTAACTGGGGTTGGTCAATTATTGCACTCACTTTATTGGTAAAAATCGCGTTAATGCCTATCGCCAATAAAAGCTATCACTCGATGGCAAAAATGCGCGCAGTGGCACCACGATTACAAGCCCTAAAAGAAGAATATGGTGATGACCGTATGCGTATGTCACAAGAGATGATGCGCATCTACAAAGAAGAAAAAGTCAATCCGATGGCAGGTTGTTTACCTGTATTGCTGCAAATGCCGATTTTCTTGGCGTTGTATTGGGTACTGGTCGAATCGGTCCAATTACGCCATGCCCCTTGGATTGGTTGGATTCGTGACTTATCATCCATGGATCCATTGTTTATCTTGCCACTCATTATGGGCGCGGCGATGTTTTTCCAGCAGATGCTAAACCCACAGCCGCAAGATCCTATGCAAGCCCGTGTGATGAAATTTATGCCGATTATTTTCACCGTGTTTATGCTATTCTTCCCAGCGGGTCTAGTGCTGTATTGGACGGTCAACAACTTGTTTAGTATGGCGCAGCAATACTTTATCAATAAAAAAGTTGAGCGTGAGCAAGCAGCAAAAGAGGCAGCACGTAACGTGGTGTAAATCCATCAATCAGTAAGTTATCCACCCTTTAAACCGTTGTTTAAAGGGTTTTTTATTGGCAAAAAATAATCATGTTGTAATCAGTGAGTGGATGTTAAAATATCAGTATTAAGTCAATGCTGACTACCCGAAATGTTAGATTGTAAAAAATTATGTTAAATAACTCTCAGACAGCGCTTACTTCAACCATTGCCGCCATTGCAACTCCAATGGGTCGTGGTGGAGTTGGTGTGATACGCCTATCAGGTTCAAACAGTTACCAAATTGCCTTGGCGTTGACAGGTCGTCAAGCTTTCAAACCGCGATTTGCCTATTTTTGCCGATTTTATGATAGTGATGATACGGTGATTGATGAGGGATTGGTGTTATATTTCCCTGCCCCCCATTCTTTTACAGGTGAAGATGTGATTGAGTTGCAAGGTCACGGTGGTATGATTTTGCAGCAGCAGCTTTTGACCCGTGTGTTTGAATTGGGTGCAAATCAGGCGGTAGCGGGTGAGTTTTCGGCGCGGGCTTTTGATAATGATAAGCTTGATTTGGTACAAGCAGAAGCCATTGCTGATGCCATTGATGCCACAAGTGTGGCTGCCGCAAAAAGTGCCATGCGTTCATTGACCGGTGAGTTTTCACAAAAAATTAATGCGCTGCTTGAGCAGTTAATTCAGCTACGACTGTATGTTGAAGCCGCTATTGATTTCCCAGATGAAGAAGGGGTTGATTTTTTGGCAGATGAACACATCGCCAAGCAATTGCGCCAAGTTTGTGAGCAATTAAACAATGTGTTAGCCACTGCCAAACAAGGGCAATTACTGCGAGATGGTGTCTCAGTTGTGATTGCAGGGCGACCCAATGCGGGAAAATCTAGCTTGCTCAATCGCTTAGCAGGACAAGAGCGTGCCATTGTGACCGATATTGCCGGGACAACCCGTGATATCCTACAAGAAACCATTGTGTTAAACGGGCTAACGCTAAATTTGACCGATACCGCTGGGCTACGTCAAACCGATGATATTGTCGAACAGGCAGGCATTGAGCGAGCACGACAAGCCATCACCCAAGCTGATTTACTGCTTATGGTGTATGATGCGCACCGTGAGCATGAGCCGTTACGATTGGCGAGCGAATTATTTGGTAGCCTACCCAATGCCAATTCGATATTAATGATTGCCAACAAAATTGATTTATCCGACAATCATCAAAATTTGCCCAAGCAACTTTCATCACAAGCGCAGATTTACCACCCCGTCTATGTGTCTTGTAAATATGGTACAGGGCTTGAAGAATTGGTCAATCAAATCTGTGATAAAGTCGGTTTTCATCCCCCTGAAAATAGCTTAATTGCACGAACCCGCCATCTTGATGCGCTGCGCCGTACCCAAATGGCGCTACGAGAAGCCGATGAACAACTGCATTTGTTTCATGCCGGTGAATTGGTGGCGGAAAGCCTACGCCAAGCGCAGATTAGCCTCAACGAAATCACCGGTGAATTTACCGCCGATGATTTATTGGGTAAGATTTTTGGCAGTTTTTGTATTGGCAAATAAATTAAAAGCTTTAAACTTAGCTAGGAAATCGCATGCACTGTCCATTTTGTAATGCTGAAGATACCAAAGTCATTGATTCAAGACTCGCGGCAGAAGGGGCGCAGGTACGCCGTCGTCGTCAGTGTACCGCGTGCCAAGAGCGATTTACTACCTTTGAAATCATTGAGGCAGTAATGCCCCGTATCATCAAATCCAATGGTCGTATTGAGCCGTATGATGGACAAAAACTGCGTCGCTCAGTGCAGCTACCGTTACAAAAACGTCCAATATCGACCGACAACATTGAAGCCATGATTAGCCGTATTGAAAAACAGCTCAGGCAGCTCGGCGAGCGTGAGGTGCCCAGTAAAATTTTAGGTGAAATCGTCATGAAAGAGCTAAGCCAAATTGACGATGTCGCCTACGTTCGATTTGCTAGCGTCTATCGTGATTTTCAAGATATTGAAGCGTTTAAACACATGGTGTCAAACCTCACCACTGATGCCAATAAACAAGAAATCAATCAACGTATCGAAGATTTGACTCACCCACACAAGCTCAAACATCTACAATCCTAAGTTTTTTATGACGGCAACTTTATCGTCCGCTGAGCGCTATCAGCACCAATACTACATGTCACGCGCCATTGAGCTGGCTAAAAAAGGACGTTTCACCACCCGTCCCAATCCTAATGTCGGCTGCGTCATTGTCAAAGATAATCAAGTCATTGGCGAAGGTTTTCACTATCAAGCAGGACAACCCCACGCCGAAGTATTTGCCCTTCGCCAAGCGTATGAGCATGATGCCAAGCAATTGCAAGGTGCAACAGCGTATGTCACGCTTGAACCTTGTAGCCATCATGGACGTACTCCGCCCTGTGCTGATGCGCTAATCAAAGCGGGTATCAGCCGTGTTGTGATTGCTGTTGTCGATCCTAATCCTAAAGTCGATGGTGGTGGTATTGCCAAACTGCATCAGGCAGGTATCGAAGTCATTACCGGTATTTGTGAGCAAGCGGCTTATCAATTAAATGAAGGCTTTTTTAAAGTCATGCGTGGCGGCTTGCCTTTTGTGCGCTTAAAGATAGCGACAAGTTTGGATGGACGCACCGCGATGGCAAATGGCGAGTCAAAATGGATAACCAGCGACCAATCACGCGAGGATGTACAGCGTTTACGAGCGCAGGCAGGGGCGATTATTACGGGGAGCGAAACCATCCTACAAGACCATCCTGCGCTAAATATCCGTAGTCAGCAATTAGGGGTAAATTTAGACGACATACCCCAGCCGCTATTGGTAGTGCTTGACCGTCGTCAACGCATCCAAATGACGGATGCATGGTACCAAAGTCAAATCAACAAGCGTCCCGTTTTGCTTATCCAAGACGCAACTATGAGCTTAACCCAACTACTCACTATTTTAAAAGATAATTACCAAATCAATGATGTGTTGGTTGAAGCGGGTGCGACGGTCGCTGCTAGTTTTTTACAACAAGGTTTGGTAGATGAATTAGTCGTGTATCAAGCGCCATGCATTTTGGGTAACAATGCTAAGCCCATGATTAACTTTACGGCACAGCATATGTACCAACAAATGGTCGCTTCACTGGTTTCACATGAAACAATGGGCAATGATATCAAACTAATCTATCGCTTTGATAAGTAAATCCACACAATCTGCTAGTTAAATCTTGCTAAAAAAATTGGTTAAACTGTTATATTGTTTGCTTTTTAAAACTTATCCACATTGTTAGCTAAATTTAATGAAAGCGTTAAAACCAGCATTTCTTTTGTGGATAAGTGTTTCACATGAAACAATGATTAGAGTCGGATTTTACTGTAATGCTAGAGTATAAGCGGTGTTTCACATGAAACATCCGACAAAATACCCGTTACCTATCACAATTATGACCAGTGGATAAGTAGATAAATAAGGTCATAAGTAGTCTGTGAGGTTAAATTATCCACTAAAAGCTAGCTCTATCATTTTAATTTTTTGAACGCTTGATGCCCAATTTAAATTACAGCTGATTTTTGATTATAATTTAACTATTCTAAATAATATTTTATGTTTGTGATAGTTGTAAAAGTACATTAAAATGCATTGTTATGATAAAAAATTAGGATAAACAATGTTCACAGGTATTATTGAAGCGACTGGAAAAATTGTTGCCATTACGCCAACACAGGGTGATATACGCTTAAAAGTTCAATCTGACTATTTGGACTTTGCTGATGTCAAATTGGGCGACTCGATTGCAAGTAACGGGATTTGTCTCACTGTTGTAGAGCAAGGTAAAGACTGGTACGCCGTTGATGTTTCACGTGAAACACTCAATAAAACAGCGATGCAACAATGGCAAGTTGGCGATGTAGTAAACCTTGAAAAAGCCATGTTGCCTACCACACGATTTGGCGGCCACATTGTCACCGGTCATGTTGATACCACGGGTACGGTTAAACTGATAAAAAATGATTCGCGCTCGATTTATATAGAGATTGAGATTCCAAGCGAGTTTACCAAATATGTCGCTACCAAGGGTTCTGTAACGGTCGATGGTATTAGCCTGACCAGTAATTTGGTGGAAGGTAATGTGATTAGTTTAAATATCATCCCGCATACGGCGCAGGTCACCAATATAGGCAGGCATTGGAAAGTGGCAACAAAAGTTAACATCGAGGTGGATGTGGTAGCCAGATATTTAGAAAAGCTTCTTGTGTCAACACCAGACAACATGTCAAATTCTAACCATGAAGGCATTACATTAAGTTTCCTACAACAAAATGGATTTAGCAAATAACACCGATAATATCCCTACTAAACCTTTAGCTGAAAAAAATTGTTAAATTTTGGTTTATAATGATGGACAAAAAACCACCAACCAATTTACTTTTAAAACTCGACTCTAATAATATTTGACTTCAAGCAAAAAAAGACCAGGTTAACTTGGTCTTTTTTTATTGTCTAAACCATGTAATGATTGATGGCTTCGATGAGTTTTTGCTTATTGATAGGTTTGGTCAAAAAACTGTCCATGCCCGCTTCTAAACAGATATTTCTATCATCATCAGAATCGTTGGCGGTTAAGGCAACAATCGGCACACTATCTTTATTGAGACGAATAATGCGTGTCGCTTCAATACCATCTAAGATTGGCATACGACAGTCCATCAACACAAGTCCGATTCGCTGACGATTTTCACTGAGTAACTTAACCGCTTGCTCGCCATCATCGGCTACAAGATAGCGATAACCCAAGGCTTCCAAATGTTTTTTAGCAATTTTTTGATTAACGGGGTTGTCTTCTGCTATTAGTATCAATTTTTGACCAGAGTGATGCGCATCGGTTGTGCTATCAACACTTGTTTGCTCATTATCAAACAATTGCATTGGTGTATCCAATAATACATTATAGTTATTAACGGGTGGTGGTGCGGATGCTACGCTAACGCTAGAATGAGAGAGATTAGGGTACTGCTGCAAAAATTGCTTAAACGCCAGTTGTACGGGAAGATGGGTGTTGGTTTTTTCTTTTCTGATTTTTAACTCATATAGATGATTTACCTCCGCAATCAAGTGGCTTAAAGACGTAGGTTTTTGCAAATACCCATCAAATTGCAATTGCAGTTCGGGTGGCAAAGTTTTGGGGGATTCCATGCTTAAAATAATTTTAATCGCATCAGCATAAAAATGAATATGATCTAATAAATGGTTATTGGCTTTGAGTGCTACATCATCAATAACAAAGACCGGCATCAAGCCTTGCAAATCAAGGTTATTAATCGTATCGATAACGGCTTCATCCATAGATGTGAAGATATGGTGGGATAATTCCACATAATTTAGCACTTTATTCACTCGCTCAAAGATAGAAAATGGCGAGATAATAATTAGTGTTACCCTTAAATTACCAGTTTTATATTGGTAAGCAGACTGCAGACTAAACTTTGGAATCGGTAAAAATAGTTGGAATTCACTGCCTTGGCCAAATTGACTTTCTAAATGAATAAACCCGCCCAATAAATGTGAAAAACTATTGGAAATAGCTAAACCAAGCCCCGTACCGCCAAATTGCCGACTAATAGAATCATTGGCTTGTTCAAAATAGGAAAATAACTTTCGTTGGTCTTTTTCTGTAATGCCTAAGCCGGTATCTTTTACTGATATTTTTAACCAAGCTTTGCTGACAGTGGTATTTTGGCTGGTTTTAGCCTTGATTAATGGGTGATTGCTATCGGTTTTATCAACCGTGATAGCCACGTAGCCCTCTCGGGTGAATTTCACCGCATTGGTCAATAAGTTTAAAATAATTTGGCGTAATTTACCTTCATCACAATCAATAAAACGTGGGGTAAGGGGATCTACAAAAATATACAGACTAATTTTTTGACGTCGGGCATTACCAAGCATTAGTTCAGTGGTCTGGCGTAGTAACTTCAAGAGATCAATAGACGTGACATTGGTTTGTAGCTTGCCTGCGTCTAATTTAGCGACATCCAGCATATCATTGAGCAGTTGAATCATGGTCTGGCTAGATTGCTGCAAGGTTGCGATGGTTTCTTGTTGCTCGCTATTAAACTGCGCTTTATCTTCAGCAAGTAAATCTATCATGCCGACTAGACCACTGAGTGGGGTACGCAATTCATGCCCCACTACCGCCCACATTTTATTAAAACTGGTTAATTTATCGGCAGTAAATTTATCTTCGACCCACGCTTTTTGCAGTTTATCGTGATAATCGGTGGTATCCTCTAAGCCACAGCTATAACCTTGTAGTTGACCAAAACGGTTATAATACGGGGTAATGCGTAAATCAAAATACAGATTTCGCTGTAGATTGGTCACGGGTAAAGTTGCATAAGTCTGAATATTCTCGAGCGAACTTAGTAGCTGCTGCGTGGTTTTATTGGCACCGGTGATAAAGTCACTAAGAATATACATCGACCCCGGTTGAAACGGGGTATTAAACACTTGCGAAAATTTATGGTTAAAGTACACAATCCGACCATTTCTGCTCATGATAAATAGCAAAATTGGTGAAGTATCAATCAAAATATTTTGTCGATAGGTTAACTCGCGAACCTTATCATAATATTGCCCCATCTTATAAGCATGACGATTAAACAGCTGAGATAAATAGCGTAATTCAGGGTGGTCACGAAACTCATGAAGCTTGGCAGGCTGATAACCTTGACTAATTTGCAATTGCAAATTTTGGGCATTATCGAGAAATTTATCCCAAACATCATAAACTTTTCGCAGCTGAATCATCATATATAAAAATAGGCAAAACCCCAATAGCAGCGGCAGCAAATAGATAGGGTTGGCAAAATTACGCCAAAGTGGCAAATATTGTACTTTAACGTATAAGCGGTAACCCTCTGCCAGATTCTGCCAAACTTCAAAGCCATGAATATCATAAAACATTTTATTGCTTTGTTTGTTAGATAGCGTCCAATTGGGTAAGGGGACAGAAAAATCGTCATGGTTGTTTTTGACAACGGTAGTAGCACCCGTCGGCTCAACGATAATCAACTGATAATTTTTAATCGCCGCATGGTGATCTAAAGTGACTTGGCTCCAATCGTACTCATGATGGCTAATTTTATGATTGAGTTTATCAACCAGCTCAACGAGGCAACTTTCACCGAGCTGCTGTTGCTGCTGCAACGCATAAAAACCTAGCAACCCATAACCTGCCACTATCAGTATCAGTTCGATAGCCACTAAGGTTACGATGAGTCGCCGAGCTGCCGGGCGATTGTAGAGAGAAAACTGGTTTGACACAGCGCGATATACCCAATAGAGAAAACGGTCAATGAAGGTAAAAGAAAAAAACCCATCATCACAATGCTAGATTTAAGTATTGTGCCAATTCATATTATAATAGCAGAAATTTATTGTATTTAAGACGAAATTTATCATGTCTCAAACCCCGCTTAGGGTCGTATTTGCTGGTACGCCCGAATTTGCTAAAGTCGCCTTACAAGCACTCATCGGTCACCAAAAAGCCCTTAATATTGACATTGTAGCAGTCTATACACAACCTGACCGCAAATCTGGTCGTGGGCAAAAAATTAGCGCATCGCCCGTTAAAGCCCTTGCTTTAGCAAATAACATTGCGGTGGAACAACCCGAAAGTTTTAGCTTAAAATCAGCCGATGGCAATGTTTCACGTGAAACACTCAAAAAATATCGACCCGACGTGATGATAGTGGCGGCTTATGGATTGATTTTACCACTTGGCGTGCTACATATCCCAAAATTTGGCTGTATCAATATTCATGGCTCATTATTGCCACGCTGGCGCGGTGCAGCGCCCATTCAACGTGCGATTTTAGCAGGTGATGACACTACAGGCATTACCATTATGCAAATGGCGCAGGGACTCGATACAGGCGATATGCTGTATAAAATAGAATGCCCAATCACTGACACAGATACCACCCAACTATTGCATGATAAATTAGCCAAATTAGGCGGTGAAGCCATTGTCACAGTGTTGTCTGATTTAGAAAACTATCAACAAAGAGCCGAAAAACAAGACGACGCTTTGGCTAATTATGCTGAGAAAATCACCACAGCAGAGGGTGAAATTAACTGGCAAAATGATGCTATCAATATTCAACGCCAAATCCGTGCGTTAAATGCCTTTACCTATCTTGATGAACATAAAGACCCCAACAGTCGTATCAAAATAATAGAAGCAGCGCCCATTAAACTCGACCAACAAACCCATGAACCTGCAGGTAAAATCGTCAGTGTGGGTCGCAATGCAATTTTAGTCGCCTGTGGCAAAAACGTGACCAATAACCAACATCAGGGTGCACAACATCTGATTAATATTACCCAAATGCAGTGGCCAGGTGGTAAGCCGTTAACCGCTGAGCAAATTGCCAATGGAGATAAACTCAACGATGGTGATATTTTTCACTCATAACCAATTAGGCACATCATGACCCAATTACATTCTCAGCTTAACACTCGCGCCAAAGTTGTCGCCACCCTCGAGCGTATCCAACAAGGTGAGTCATTAGCTAGCCTTCTTGACCCACTACTCAACCAAGTGAGCGAAAAAGACAAAGGCTTTGCCCATGAATTATTGCTTGGCACGCTGCGTCAATGGTGGGCACTCGCTCGTATTGGTGAAAGCTTGATTGAGCATGAAGTCACTGATAAAGGCGTATGGGCAGCACTCAATATCGGACTGTACCAACTGCTGTATATGGACACGCCAGATTACGCGGCGATTGGTGAAACGGTCGAAGCAGTCAAACAACTGGATAAAGGTTACGGTGCTGGACTTATCAATGCCATACTGCGAAAGGTGCAAAAAAACCCTGCCAAATTTGCCAAAAAAATTGAGAAAAACCACAGTCTACCCAATTGGCTTGCCAAGCAGCTCAAACAGGATTGGGGTGAATACTATGCCGAGCTTGGACAAGCGCTTCGCCAACCTGCGCCCATATTCTTACGTGTCAATCGCAAATTTTGTAGTGTAGAGGATTATGCCGATATATTAACCCAACAAGGCATCGGGTTTGCCCTAGTATCAATTGGCATTGAGAAAGTGCAAACTATTCAACTCACTGACGCTATAAGAATCACCGATTTGCCTAAATTTTCCGAAGGATGGGTCAGTGTGCAAGACAAACATGCCCAGTTATCAGCGCATATTTTGGCAAGCCTCGCCTTGGATAAATCTTTGACGGTACTAGATGCTTGTACTGCGCCTGGGGGTAAACTGGCGCATTTATTGGAGATTGATCAGTCAAAGACGTTTCACGTGAAACATCAAAATATCGCGCATGTAATCGCTTTGGACAACGATGAAAAACGTTTACAACGGGTAAGCCAAAACCTTGAGCGTTTGCAGTTAAAGCAAGAAAATGTACAATTGGTATGTGATGATGCCACAACGTTTCAAGCAGATACCCAATTTGATGTGATAGTGCTTGATGCACCTTGTACCGCAACGGGTGTGATTCGCCGTCATCCTGATATCGCATTGCTACGTACTGAAGAAGATGTGGGGCAAACTGCCGCATTACAAGCCCATATTTTAGCCAACTGTTGGCATAATTTAGCGAGTAACGGCTATCTACTCTATATCACTTGCTCGATGTTAAAAGCAGAGAATGAAAATCAATTACAAGCATTTTTAGCCACACACAAAGAGGCGCAAATCGTGGATTTTAGCCTTAATTTATCCAACCAAATCAAACGGGACATCGGTTATCAATGCTTGCCGCTTCATCAAAACGATGGCGATGGCTTTTATTATGCCTTACTGCAGAAACGTGGCTAAAAAATTGGCATTCATCGCAATGCTAGGTTTATGCTAAACTGCATCAAATTGATTAAATGGATGGAAAGATGAACTATATCAGCACCCGTGGCAAAACAGCCCCTATGCAATTTAGTGATGTATTACTGATGGGGCTTGCCCCAGATGGCGGCTTAATGCTACCTGAAGAATACCCACAGATTGATGAAGCAACCCTCACCCAATGGCGCACTTTAAGCTACCCTGAGCTTGCCTTTGAAATCATGCAATTATTCGTCACCGATATTCCAAAACATGATTTAAAAACACTGATTGAGAAAACTTACACCGTACAAGCATTTGGCAATCCTGATATTACCCCTGTTCGTACACTCAAAAATGGCATCAAAATCATCGAGTTATCAAATGGTCCAACACTGGCATTTAAAGACATCGCCATGCAGTTTTTGGGCAATGCTTTTGAATATGTGTTAAAGAAAAAAAATGAGCGTCTGACTATCATCGGTGCGACATCAGGCGATACAGGCTCGGCTGCTGAATATGCGCTGCGTGGCAAAGACAATATCGAAGTGTTTATGATGTCGCCACATGGCAAAATGAGTGAGTTCCAGCGCGCACAAATGTATAGCCTCGATGACAAAAATATCCATAACATCGCCATCAAAGGTATGTTCGATGACTGCCAGGATATCGTAAAAGCCTTGCAGCAAGATGCTGAGTTTAAAGCCAAATACAGCCTTGGGACTGTCAACTCTATTAACTGGGGTCGTATCCTCGCGCAAATCGTCTACTATTTTAAAGGTTACTTTGCCAGCACCACCGACAATAGCGAAAAGGTCAGTTTCTGCGTGCCATCGGGTAACTTTGGTAATATCTGCGCGGGACATATTGCCCGTGAAATGGGATTACCCATCGAGCGTTTAATCGTTGCCACCAACGAAAACGACGTTCTGCACGACTTTTTTACTACTGGCAAATATAGCCCGCGTACCGCCGACAAGACTTATGTGACCTCAAGCCCATCGATGGATATTTCAAAAGCGTCGAATTTTGAGCGTTTTGTGTACTTGCTCGCTGAGAAAAATGGCGAAAAAATTAATACGCTTTGGCAGGATGTCAACGCAGGGAAAGGCTTTGATATGTCGGATTTGATGGCAAACATCAATGGCAAATATGGTTTTGCATCGGGAAAATCAACCCATGCCGACCGTATCGCCACAATCAAACAAGTGTATGCCGAAGACAACCAGCTCATTGACCCGCATACCGCTGATGGAATAAAAGTGGCACGTGAAGTACGCAAAGAAGGTGAAGTCATTGTCTGCGCCGAAACCGCCTTGCCAGCCAAATTTGCCGAGACCATCACCGAAGCTGTCGGTCAACTTGACATTCCCCGCCCCAAGCATACCGATAATATCGAAAGCTTGGCGCAGTATGTGACTGTGCTTGATAATGATGCAAATTTGGTGCGTGCGCAAATTGAACAGTTTGTGGTAGCCAAATAATGCCTATCTAATAAATTGGCTAATAAATTGACTCAAATAAAAGCCTTTTAATTTACTAATTAAAAGGCTTTTTTGCATTATTGTTCTTTTTTGCCTTACTATTTATGAACAAATTTGCGCAGTATCGCTTTGACTTCATCCGTCTGTAGACGGTTACTAAAGTGAATATTTTCTTGTTGGATACGCGCTAGGATTTCTGTGGCATTACGCATCAAGTCTTTGGTTTGTCGTACCGATGGCACCGATTTTTTGGCAAGTATTTCTGCTTTTTGGCGCGCCGTGCTTAATACCTCATCGCTAGTAGCAAAAGCTTGGTTGGCTAAGCCCAATTCAACTGCCTGTATGCCTGTGATTTTTTCACCCATCACAAACACCTCGAAGGCACGCTGATAACCAATTTTTTGCGTCAGTAAAAGGGTCGAACCTGCTTCTGGCACCAAAGATAAATCCACAAACGGGGCTAATAATTTAGCGTTTTCTACGATATACACCAAATCACAATGAAGTAGTAGCGTCAAGCCAATGCCAACGCCTGAGCCTGTCACCGCTGCCACGATGGGTTTAGGATAATCGCCCAAAAACTGCACAAAATCTAACGCATTAAGCTCAGCATCGTCGTTTTCAGCTTTGTTTAAAAAATCGACAAGATCATTACCTGCGGTAAAAAAATCCCCCGTTGATGTAAATAAAATCACTTGAATATTATCGTCACTTTTTGCCTGTTCCATCGCGGTTTGTACGGCTTGGTACATGGCATTGGTTAGGGCATTTTTTTTATCAGCACGATTAAACTGGATTTCTAAAACGCCATTTTGCGTTTGAAAATTGACAAGTTGTTCCATGAAAGTGTTTACCTTAGTATCTTATCAGTGTCTAGTAGATATTTGGTACTAGAAACCAAGTCAACAATATAGCATTATTCTAAGCTGAGATTCTAAACTTAGTGAGACAATGACGGCAAAAAAATTCAAACTGAAAAATTTAAAGCCAAAATGCCAAGCGTTAGATACTATGCGTTCAGAAAATTTTAGCCAATAAAAAAGGCATTTAAATTAAATGCCTTCTTTTAATTGATATTCTAAATTGATTGCATAGTTAACTAATACAGTATTAACCAATACGGCGTTTACCAGTGGCTAGCTCATAAACGAATAGCACAATAATGGCACCAATGACTGAAAAGATTAAACCGGTAAAACCACCATTGGCATTCATACCTAGCATACCTGCTAAGAAGCCGCCTACTAATGCACCAATGATACCCAGTACAATAGTAAGAATCCAACCCATTGCGTCGGCACCTGGCTTGATAGCACGGGCGATAACACCAACGATAAGACCCAAGATAATCTTATAAATAAAGCTCATTTAACACTCCTCATTTTTTAACTTGTCTAATTTTTAACTTATTTTATTGCCTAATCGATTGGCAGGCGTTACA
>NZ_DALZSV010000018.1:0-44067 GCF_032014955.1 Moraxella sp. CTOTU47724 | reverse complement strand
CAACAAAAAACCCCAAATAGAGTTATTTGGGGTTTTTGCTTTTTTGGTGTTGATTAAACCATGACAATCAAAGTTTAATCCATTTAGGCAGATAATAAATAACGCAGTTAAAGCCTTAAGCTTGCGCTTCTTCTTTACGCACTGACAGTTTTTCACGGATACGTGCTGATTTACCAGAACGGTCACGTAGGTAGTAAAGTTTGGCGCGGCGTACATCACCACGACGTTTTACTTCAATTTTTGCAATTTGTGGTGAATGGGTTTGGAACGCACGTTCAACACCTACACCACTAGAGATTTTACGTACGGTAAACGCAGAGTTTAAGCCGCGGTTACGTTTAGCGATAACAACACCTTCAAATGCTTGTAGACGCTCACGGTCGCCTTCACGCACTTTTACTTGTACGACAACAGTGTCACCAGGACCAAAACTTGGTACGTCTTGCTTAAGCTGGCTATTTTCGATTTGTTGAACCAAAGGATGTTTGTTACTCATGAGATTTTCTCCTCTCACTGGGGACAGAGGCTAAGCTGACTAAGATTAGTTGATGTCAGCAAATGCGCATACTCCCCGCTAATTTTATGTGCCTTAATAGCAATCGACACGATTAGGGCATCCGTCAAGTGGATGAATCTGGGTGGCTGTCTTTAGCAGATTGCGCTGCTTCTGTCAGCCATTTTTGTTGCTGTTTGGTTGGCACAAAGGCTTGCCACAAATCAGGACGCCTTAACTGGGTGCGTGTTGCCTGCTGAATAAATCGCCACTTGGCGATGTTGGCATGATGCCCTGACAACAGCACGTCAGGCACTTTCATCCCTTGATATTCAGTCGGCTTGGTATATTGTGGACAATCGAGCAAGCCATCCACGAAGGAGTCTTGCTGCGCCGATAAATTATCGCCCATTACATTGGGCAATCGGCGTATCACACTATCCATCAATACCATCGCGGGCAATTCGCCGCCTGTCAGCACATAATCACCAATTGAGCACTCGATATCGACATACTGACTCAGTAGTCTTTCATCGATGCCTTCATAACGACCGCATAACAAAATCAAGCCGTCATATTGGCAAAAATCAAGCACCCTGCTTTCGCTCAGTGTCTTACCTTGTGGCGACAAATACACCACAGGACAAGTTTTACCGCGCGCATTGGCTTGCGTTTTGGCGTAGTCGATGGCTTTTTGTAACGGCTCTGCCATCATCACCATGCCAGGACCCCCACCAAACGGACGCTCATCGATACGCCGATAATTGTCTGTGGTAAAGTCTCTTGGGTTAATCAGCAAGATTTCCGCTTGCTTGCGAGCCAGCGCCCGCCCAGTGATGCCAAAATCAGTAATACTAGCAAACATTTCGGGCAAAATGGTTATTACCGCAAAAAACATACGCTACACTCACTTTAGCTTGGCATTAACAACGCCTTGTTGATTGACAAACTCGCATCGAATAAACGCTAGGCACCCGTCAATGATGAATACGCAAATGTTAATCATCAATGCTAGTTATCAATGTTTAATAATCACTGCCCCAATCAACCATCAGGGTCTGCTCGGCTAAATTTACCTCGCCAATGGTCTGTTTGTGCCAAGGAATCAATCGTTCTTCGCCATCCACACTATCAGCAGTCGGCTCGACTACCATAATGGCATGGGCCCCTGTTTCAAACAGCTCTTTTACACGTCCTAAAATGACATTTTCTGACTGGCTAATCACCGTCAAACCAATCAAATCTGACCAATAATATTCGTTTTCTGCAAGCTCGGACAGATTGTTTTTTTCTGCCCAAAGGCTCACGCTAAACATGGTTTCTGCGATATTGCGGTCGGGTACTTCGTTAAGTTGTACCACGTAGCCTTTACCTTGTTGTCGCCAGTTTTTTACCGTTAAGGTCTTTTGACCCATGGCAGTATTGATGACCCAAGGCTGCATATCAAATATCGCTTCACGGTCTTCAGTAAAGCTAAATACCCATAACCAACCATGAATGCCATAAGGCTTTTTTAGCTCGCCGATTTTAAACAGCGATGCGTTAGCCTCATTGGTATGCAAGTCTGTCGGTTGTTTTGCCATATTAAAGTCCGCTCTACTTAATTTTTATAAAAAATCAAGCAGTTGCTTGTGCTTTGCTAGCTGCTTTAAATAAAGCGGCAACACGGTCAGAAGGTTGTGCACCTTTGTTGATCCATGCTTGGTAAGCGTCAGCGTTGATACGTAATGGCACTTCTTGACCTTGCGCTAGTGGGTTAAAGAACCCGATGTTTTCGATGTAACGACCGTCACGGGCATTGCGTGAGTCGGTTACCACGATTTGATAAAATGGGCGTTTTTTCGCACCACCGCGTTGTAAACGGATAACTACCATAATGTTCTCTCTGTGAATGCAATCAATTGAATCTAGTTCAGTGGTTAGAGCCTAAAAGACCCAAACAATTGAAAAAACGGCATAAATACAGTTTTAGCAAAGTTTAGGTACACCAAAAAGGGCAATAGTTTAGCATATTTTTATCAAAATCAATAGCTTTTTGGGGTAAATTTTGACTTTTTATATTTAGCGCAAGTTTAATCACATTGAAGCGATGCCATCGCTCACCAGTCCATAAAACCAGTCCATAAAAAAGGCGCTTATTTGCGCCTTGTTTAATGATTGAATAGCCTATTATGTCAATAGCAGCCAATTATCGTTTCATCGTTTCATCGTTTCAATCAGCACATATACCCCTGCCCCGACCAGATAGCCAATCAGTGCAAGCCAAGTGATTTTTTTCATGTACCACATAAACGGGATTTTCTCCATGCCCATCGCTGCCACGCCCGCGGCCGAGCCGATAATCAAACAGCTACCGCCTGTCCCCGCACAATAAGCCAAAAACTCCCAAAACATGCCATCTTGACGAAACAGCTCAAGGCGCGCCGCTTCTGCTGCCGCCGCTTGCGCGATATTGGCATCGGTGGTCAGCGGATACATATTCATTGCCCCTGCCACCAAAGGCACGTTGTCCACGATTGAGGATAACAAGCCAATCATGACGTTGATGACATACACATTGCCAAAAGTGGCATCCAGCCATTTTGCTACGTCACCGAGTATGCCCGCAGTGGCAAGTGCTGCCACCGCCAATAAAATACCGAGGAAAAATAAAATACTGGGAATATCAATACGGCTTAATACCCCTTCAACCCCGATACGCTCACGGATATAGTCATCTTGGTGACGGTGCATGATTTCAGTGACCATCCACAGTACTGCCAAGCCAAATAACACGCCCACATAAGGCGGCAAATGGGTAATGGTTTTAAAAATTGGCACAAATGCCAATGCACCCAAGCCCAGCAGTAACACTGTCATGCGCGTTTTTTGACTGATGCTGTCTTGGGCGTTTGATTTGATGGTAGCACGTAGGCTTTCGATACGCTGCTCTATAGGCATACTAGCCAATTCACTGTCAGATTCTTGTCCGCTTGGCAGTACAGGCGCGTGCACGGTTTGACCCTTTAGCTGCATCATCACCAAGCCCATGGGGATTAACGTACATACGATACTTGGGATAAACACATTTGCCATAATGCCCGTTGCGGTAATCTGCCCGCCAATCCATAGCATGGTGGTGGTGACATCACCCACAGGTGACCAAGCGCCGCCTGCATTGGCCGCAATCACAATAAGACCTGCAAAATACCATCGCATTTTTTGGTCATCGATGATTTTTGACACCAGTGATACCATCACAATGGTGGTGGTTAAGTTGTCAAGTAACGATGAGAGAAAAAAGGTGATAATCGTAATAATGGCGAGTAATTTACTGGCATTTTTGGTATGAATTTTATCGGTAATCACTCGAAAGCCATCATGCGCATCAATCAGCTCAACAATCGCCATCGCCCCCATCAAAAAGAACAAAATTTCGGCGATTTCTGCCAAATGCTCACGTAACTGCTCACCGACAAAATGCAAAGAATCTTGATGATTGGCAAGACTGGCGGTCACCGAATGGTTGGCAACAAGCGTATCGATACCAAAGGTCAGCAGTACCCATAACGCAATCGCAGTCAGTAGCGCGCTGGCAGCTTTGTTGACATGGATGTTGTGCTCAAAGGCAATCGCCATATACCCTAATATAAAAATCCCTGCTATCACCACGTATAACATTGTCCTTCCCCCTGTTATGCTAATACCCACATGCAAAATATCTTAACCTTAGTTGGCATTATACGGTAAAATTATCGCCAAATTCTAGCGACACGCATTTTGACTAACCTAGCTCAACTTTGCGCCAACCGACAACAGGACAACCCCATGACGACGTTATCAACTACGCCAACTTTAATTATCCCTGCCATTGACCTCAAAGACGGCAAATGTGTCCGTCTAAAACAAGGACGTATGGAAGACGATACCGTATTTAGTGATGACCCTGTCGCAATGGCAAGCCGCTGGGTAAAAGAAGGCGCTCGACGCTTGCATTTGGTGGATTTAAATGGTGCTTTCGATGGTGTGCCGGTGCATAAAGACGTCGTCACCGCGATTGCCAAAGCCTACCCAAATTTACCCATTCAACTCGGTGGCGGTATCCGTAGCCTTGACACCATCCGTCATTATCTAGAAGCGGGTTTGACCTATATTATTATCGGTACCAAAGCAGTCGAACAACCTGAATTTGTTGAACAAGCGTGTCAGGAATTTGCCGGTCATATCATTGTGGGCATTGATGCCAAAGACGGCATGGTAGCGACGCATGGCTGGGCGAATGTGACCGATGTTAAAGCGGTGGATTTGGCAAAACGCTTTGCCGATGCAGGCGTATCTTCTATCGTCTATACTGATATTGCGCGTGATGGTATGATGCAAGGCGTCAATGTCGAGCAAACGGTCAACTTGGCAAAAGAAGGCGGTATTCCGGTGATTGCCTCAGGTGGGGTGACGGACTTACAAGACATCGAAAACCTAAAACCCTACAGTGATTATCTGGAAGGTATCATTACAGGGCGTGCCATTTATGAAGGTACTCTCGATATTGCTGCGGCGCAGGCGCTTCTCGATAGCTAGCAGGCGCTACTCGATAGCTAAATGATATTTAATTCGCTATATGACGGAAGGTCAGATTAATTCTACCTTCCGTTACTTTTTTGGTTTTAGGCAGGCTGTGTAACCAATGGCGCTGGGTTTGTCCGCGCATGACAATCAGCTGTCCATTTTGCAAGGCAATCTCGACTTTTTCCTTGGTGATGCGGTGCTTAAATACAAATTTACGGGTTGCCCCTAATGAGACAGATGCGATAATGGGCTCATTGCCCAGTTCGCTTTCATTATCGGCATGGTAGCCCATACCATCATCGCCTGTGGGGTAATAATTAAACAAACAGGCGTTAAAATTTGCGCTCATCTGTTGCTCAGCTAGCAGCAGTTCTATGTGCTGTTTTAATGCCAAAACATCCGCGGTCCAAGGCGTTGCCGTCTTGCGTTGTCCAGAATAGTGATAATCGTTTTCACTCATCCACACGATTTGGCGATGGGTGACATGGGTTTTGCCAAAAATTGTGACAACGTCATGCTGCCAAGGTAACTGCGTTAAAAAATGCCGATAAAGCGCATTGGGCTCATAAGCGGGGCTGTCAAAAACCTGCCCAAAATCATTGACAATGCCATCGTAGGGCAACAAATTCTCGTTGGGATTGGCGGCAAATAAACTCATGTTAGCTTGTCAACTTCAGCTTTTGAAAAATGAGCTTGGCGCATAATTCTGGTGCTTCAAGTGGCAGTAAATGTCCATAGTCATTGAGCACCGTCATTTGCTCCTTGGGCACGAATGTATCCCACATTTGACGTACTTGTTGACTGATAAACATCGACGGCTTACCGATAATTAACTGCACAGGCACTTTGTTGTCGGCAATAAGCTGTTGTAATGGCTTCATAATCAGCGGTGTACCAAAATAATTGGCGAGCTCTTGCTTGGGTGAAAAACGTAGCGTGAGTTCAGCCTGCTCACCTGGCTCTAAACTATTTTTGGCATAGGTTAAAAGGTGTTCATCGGTGATACGTTTGTACGCTTTATGACGGCGAAGAAACTGATAATACGCATCCACACTGCCCCAGTTGGCTTGTTTGACTTGGGTGCTTTTAAAGGGTTCTCGGGTCATTTTCACCATGCGTGGCACTAAGCTATAAAGCTTGCCTTGCTGGTTGGTAAAGGTGACAGGCTCAAGCAAGTAAAGCGCGCTAAACAAGTCTGGGCGTTTGGCAGCCGCCATGGTGGTGGCAGTTGCCCCTTGTGAGTGCCCGATACCGATGACGGGCTTGCCGTCTCGCTCTGCTAGGGTGGCTTGCAAGAACTCAATCAAGATATCGGCATCTTGTTCTCGCGTCAGCGCGTTTTCGGTCGGTTTATCGTACCATTCCCCCCGCATGGTTAGCGCGGTGATGTTAAGATGTTGCGCTAAGTCGTTCAAGAGTGGCTCATAGACGCCTAAAGCAAAGCCGTTACCGCCGTAAAAATGGGCAGTCTGGCTAGCGGTGGGGTTTTTGATGTTATAGTATTTGGCGTTTTTGCCATTTAGCTTGATGCATTGTTCTTCCATGCCAATTGTCCTAATTAATCACTTTTTTAGCCACTTTTTAGTGACTAAAAGGTGACTAAAAAGTGACTTGGTTACTTGATTATAAGACCCAGTGAAAGGTTATGGCTACCCCTTTTGTGACTTGGCATTCACCCTTGCCCTTGGGCGGTATCAAATCTAGCGTAAGTTAGCACTGCCTTTATTTAATCATCTTCCCCTAAGAACCCACCACTTTGTCTTGCCCATAATTTGGCGTATACACCATTTTGAGCTAAAAGCTGGGCATGGCTGCCTTGTTCGACAATTTGCCCTCTATCCATCACTACCAATCTATCCATCGACGCAATTGTCGATAATCGGTGGGCAATCGCAATCACGGTCTTGCCTGCCATCATATCGTTAAGGCTGTCAGTGATGGCGTATTCCACTTCGCTATCGAGTGCTGAGGTCGCTTCATCGAGCAGCAGAATCGGGGCATTTTTGAGCATCACACGGGCGATGGCAATGCGCTGGCGTTGTCCGCCCGAGAGCTTGACCCCTCGTTCACCGACTTGGGTATCCAAGCCGACATTGCCTTTTGCGTCGCTTAAATGTTGGATAAACTCCCACGCATGCGCTTGTTTGGCGGCGCTGATGATTTGCTCATCGGTGGCATCTGGGCGACCATAGGCAATATTTTCTCGCACGGTGCGGTGCAGTAGTGAGGTGTCTTGGGTGACCATGCCGATTTGTTGGCGTAAGCTCTCTTGGGTGACATCGCTGATGTTTTGATTGTCAATCAAAATCGCGCCACCGTCGACATCATAGAAACGCAGTAGCAAATTCACCAAGGTTGATTTACCTGCCCCAGAGCGCCCCACTAGACCAATTTTTTCACCTGCTTTAATTTCAAGGTTAAAATCATCGAGTAGTTTTTGCTTGGCATCAGTGTCATTGGTTTTATTGCCACTGCGACCATAATTAAAATCGACATGGCTAAAGTTGATTTTGCCTTGCGTGATAAGTAAGTCCCTAGCGTTCGGCTTATCTACCACGGTATGCGGTTTTGACAAGGTTTTCATGCCGTCCTGTACGGTACCAATATTCTCAAACAATGCCGCCGTTTGCCACATTATCCAGTGGGTCAACCCGTTAAGACGCATCGCCATTGCAGTCGCTGCCGCAATCGCCCCTACGCTTAAGCCGTTGTAATACCACAGGTACAAACCGAGCGCCACCGTAGTACCGACCAATACCACATTAATCAAATGATTGACCAGCTCAAGGCGGGACACCCAGCGCATTTGCTCATGCACCGTATCCAAAAACTGGCTCATCGCATCTTTGGCATAGGTCAGCTCACGGCGAGAGTGGCTAAATAATTTGACCGTCGTGATATTGGCATACGCATCCGTAATCCGCCCGGTCATCAAGGCACGGGCATCGGCTTGGCGACTGGCAGAGTTTTTAAGCTTGGGGATAAAATACGCCACAGTGGCAAAGAACATCACCATCCACAACAAAAATGGGATAAGTAGCCAACTGTCCAGGTTAAATAAAATAATGCCACTACTGACAAAATACACCAATACATACACCAGCATATCGGCAATGGTCATAATGGTATCGCGCACCGCAAGCGCGGTTTGCATCACCTTGGCAGACACCCGACCGGAAAACTCGTCTTGATAAAACTGCATGGATTGACCGAGCATTTGACGGTGAAAACGCCAACGCATCTGCATCGGGAACACGCCTTGCAAAGTCTGAAAATGAATCAGCGAACTTAAGCCCACCAAAATCGGGCTGACCACCAACACAGCCGCCATCATTAGCAAACTATTGCCTTTTTCTGACCACAGATTAGCGGGCGTATAAGCACCCAGCCAGTTGACGATATCGCCAATCCACTTGTACAGTAGCGACTCATACACGCCTATCAAGCCCGTCAAGAACATGAAGGCAAAAATCCAACCGCGCAAGCCCTTGGTACACGCCCACAGAAACTTCAAAAAATTATCCGTCGGTAGGTTGTAATTGTCTTCTGGATAGACTTCCAGACGATTTTCAAAAAAACGAAATAAACCCATAATTGATTATCAGTAGTTTAAAATTATCTGTATTATTTTAGCAGATATTGAGGATTGATAGCAGCGTTGCTGAAGGCTAGCTACAATCCTTTACATACAAGTAAACAATTTTCAACTTAATCCCTAAGGGGTAGTTATCAAAACTTTTTTGTCGCCATAAAAAAGCCATTATCCTAGAATAATGGCTTTTTTTGAGGCTTTTTTTGAAGCTTAGCCAACCGCTATGATATTGGGTAAAAATGGTAAAATCATAAGCTATGCAAATGACATTCTTATGAAGCCTTGTAAAGCTTGCGCGATAGATTGATGATAAGGCAAATTTACTGCGGTTAATTCGCCTTTTTATCCACTAATCAAACCGATAGATATCCATACCCAGATTGTAGTGAGCAAAGCTTTCATGCACTACCGACATCACATCCCCTGCGCCCCGCGCAAAAAATACAGGCAGTAAATGCTCGGGCGTTGGGTGATTGTGGCGCGCCAAGCTATGCGTCTGCCAATCAAACATCGTTTTGTCATTGGCTTTTAGCTGATCTATTATCCAGTATTTAAAGGTTTTGGCTTGCGGCTCAATCTGTTGACTGTTAAAACGCACATTATATAAGTTATGGGTAATACTACCCGATGCCACAATCAACACCCCTTGTTGCCGTAGCGGCGCAAACAACTGCCCAAGTTGATACAACTGACTGGGGCTAAACCCGTGTGGCAACGACACCTGCACGATTGGCACATCGGCATTGGGGTACATGTGTAGCAGCGGTGTCCAGACACCATGATCAAATGGTTGATTGTCGACCACTTTAACCGCCACTTGCATTTGCGCTAGCTGCTTGGCGATACTTTGCGCAGCGGCTGGATGACCGGCTGCGGGGTATTGGATTTCAAATAACGCTTTAGGAAAGCCCCCAAAATCATGTAAAGTGCGGGGGGCTGGATTGGCATTGATCAGCCACTCGCCACTTTCCCAGTGCGCCGACATGATGATGATAAGCCTAGGCTTGGGTAAAGCTGCACCGAGCTGATGCAGCGCCTGAGTAAACGGCGTATCTTCAATCGCAATCGTTGGTGCACCATGCGAGATAAATAAACTAGGCAGCGTTGGCTTGTCAATGCTTGCGCCTAATACATCAGTTAATGTTAAACCCTTCATGGCGACCTCCTATTGTTATCACCTAAAACTTTTATCAACTAAAATTTTTATTAGCTAAGATTTTGATTAACTAGGCACTGACAGCTTGTCCACGATTATCAATGGAGAAAGCACCCGCGCCTGCAACAGATAAGTATAAGAAAGCAAAGCTATACAGTACAGCGGCTTCCCCTTGATTCAGCAGTGGCAACCAAAAATTATCAATGCCTGCGTGCATCATAAAGTATGCCACCGCCATTTGACCTGACAGAATAAAAGCGACAGGACGCGTGAACCAGCCCAAAATCAGCAAAACGCCACCGACCAATTCTAACACGCCTGCTAAGCCCATCAGCGAAAACAATTGCAAACCATCAAACATCGCCACATGCGGCACTCCAAATAATTTTGCCATGCCATGTAGCATAAAGGTGTAGCCCAGTACGATGCGAAACAAGCCAAGTACATAAGGTTGATATCGAGAAACATTGTTCATTGTTGTATCCTATTAGTCTAAAGTTAAAGTCATGAATATATGTGATGACGCCATTATAGTGATATCTTATTAAGAGAAAAACACATAAAATATTGATATATTATTTCTTATTAGTTGATAATTAACATGACGCATTCAAGCGTTAATTCACTGGAAACATTAACTCACTGAAGGATACGCATGGATACGCTCAAAAGCTTGCAAGTGTTTCGCACCATCGTAGAAAAAGGCAGTTTTACCAAAGCCGCTGATGCACTCGATATGTCGCTTGCCATGACCAGCAAACACTTACAACACCTTGAAGCCTATGTGCAAGCCAAGCTGTTAAATCGCAACAACCGTAATTTAAGCCTCACTGAAGTCGGTCAACAATACTATGCAGAAGCGGTACACGCCCTAGATATTTTGCAGCAGGCAAAAACCAAGGCACACGATGGCAGTGTATTGCCGGAAGGAAAACTGCGAATCATTGCACCGGTATGGTTTGCCACGCCCTATTTTGTCAATCTGCTTGCCAAATTCCAGCAAGATTATCCCAAAATTGAGCTAACGGTTGATTTGGAAAATCGCTTCACCGATTTGATTGCTGCGGGCTATGACCTAGCGCTGCGGGTGGTCAACACGCCACAAGATAATTTGATTGTCAAACCGCTGGGCAAAATAGATTTTTATTATGTCGCAAGTCCGCGTTTTGTTGCACAGCACGAGCCGCCTACGTCTGCAGACGAGCTCAGTGACCTGCCCGGGATTTTACCCAACTATACGCACATGGCAACCACCCTCAAACCCTATAACAGCAGTAATAACACTGTGATGATGGCACAGATGGCGCTGACAGGCATGGGCGCTGCAATATTGCCCGAATGGCTGATTGAGGATGAGATTGGGCAAGGGCGACTGGTCAAATTGTTTGAGCAGCCATTTAGCAACGTATCAATCTATGCGGTCTATATGAATCGGGCATTTTTAAATTTAAAAATACGCTTATTAATTGATTTTTTGGGGGATAATTTAATAAAAAACGATTAGCCTGTTAACTGTTTCTCTCCTTTAAGTCACGAGCCTTAGCGTCAATTGGGCAACGGAGCCGGCATCCGACTGGTTCATGTTGTTTGAATTGTACAAGTTGGGTATTGACTATTGCTATTAGTATGCGCATTATCTGATGATGTGTTGCAATAATTTTTAATAAAAAAATTTTTCATATAACAACAATTTAGTAGAAAAATATTCGTTTAATTTTTCACCAAAATATTTCTCATGCATCAATTTGGTTCATGTCATGATTTTTATGCCCCTATGGCATAGATTTTTTGTTTTACACTGCACCAACTTCAATAATTCGACTAATTTTGGTGCAAAATCGAGCGATTTTTAATCTATTTTTCAACTATTTATGCCTTTTGCTTTGTTTTTTTTGGCATGAAACTTGATGAATTATTTAATAAGTTATTTATAGCATAATCTGTCAAGAAAATGTCTGCCATCGGGAGGCAAAAACTATTTCTTCTTTCGTCATACATAAGGAGCCAATAATGCCAATTGCCAAAGCATTTGATGAACTGCAACTCGCCGATGGGCAATATAGACATTCGGCACAACAGGTGGGTGCTTGGCTTCAAGAGATGAATTCAGACACGTTAATTAGTTTGAATAACCAAGCATCGGATATTTTTTATCGCCGCGGCGTGACCTTCACTGTCTATAGCGATGCCAGCAACATTGAGCGCATGATACCCTTTGATATCATCCCGCGCATCATTGACATTCAAGAATGGCAAGTGATGGAACAAGGCTGCCAACAACGTATTCGCGCGCTCAATCAATTTATCCATGATATTTATCACGAACAGACGATTGTCAAAGAAGGCATTGTGCCAAGCGAGTTTGTGTTTAAAAACAGTGGCTACGAGCCGTGGATGCTGGGTATCAACTTGGATAAACCCGTCTATGCTCATATTAGCGGCATTGATTTGATTCGCGACCAGCACGGACAATATTGTGTGCTTGAGGACAACTTACGCACCCCTTCTGGCGTCTCTTATATGCTCGAGAGCCGCAATGTGTCGCAAACCTTACTAAGCAAGCTCTACCAATCTCAATCGGTGTTACCGGTGGCGGACTATCCAAAACGGTTAAAGGCGTGTCTATCGAGCACCACCAACAAATACGACCCACAAATCGTGGTACTCACCCCAGGACGTTTTAACAGTGCGTACTACGAACATGCGTTTTTGGCGCGTGAGATGAATGTGCCCTTGGTGCATGGCTATGATTTGATTGTAGAAAACAACCATGTCTACATCCAAGGGGTGCGCGGCAAGGTACAAGTGGATGTGATTTATCGCCGTATTGACGACCCATTTTTGGATCCGTTGGCGTTTTTACCCGATTCAATCTTGGGGGTGTCAGGGCTGATGAGTGCGTATCGCGCAGGCAATGTGGTGATAACCAACGCCCCAGGCACAGGCATTGCTGACGATAAAAGCCTTTATCCATTTGTACCCAAGATAATTGAGTATTATTTGGGTGAAAAACCGATTTTACCCAATGTGCAAACCTATCAATGCAGTGATGCCGATGAGTTGGCATATGTGCTCGACCATATGCCAGAGTTGGTGATTAAAGAAACGCAGGGCTCGGGAGGTTATGGGATGCTGATAGGACCGACGTCAAGCAAAGAACAAATTGCCGCTTACCGCAAACGTTTACTAGACAACCCAGCAGGGTTTATCGCCCAGCCGACTATTAGCTTGTCCACCAACCCAACCGCGGTCGCAAGCGGCATCGCACCGCGCCATATTGATTTGCGTCCTTTTGTGTTGTCACATGGTGACGGTACGGTAGATATTGTGCCAGGCGGATTGACGCGAGTGGCAATGACCGAAGGCTCATTGGTGGTCAACTCATCCCAAGGCGGTGGGGTAAAAGACACTTGGGTGGTCGATACCGTCAATGGCAAACTCAGCGGCAAACAAGGCACCGCTCATTTGGGCACCATTCAAACCAACCATGAACGAAAATCACAATCATCGACTTTATTGGCGTATGAAAATATCAACCATAATCGCTTAATTTTGCTGTTATCAACAGCGAGCTACTTAGTGTGGCTAGGTCGATACAGTGAGCGCTTACGCTACTATGAACAAATCATTACACGGCTGTCAAATGACCAGTGCAGCCAAACAGACGTCGATGCAATCGTGCACAATCTTGGCTTGCCGATTTCAGCCGATGCCGATGCCTTGTATGACTATCTTGCCAACAAAAAGGTGCCTGAAACCATTGGCTTTATCGAGCAAAATGTCCAAGACGTCAAAGGCGTTATTGGCAAAGATACGGCTGAACTCTATAACCTCATCAAACGGTTAGCCAATACGGGAGCCTACCGCGCTGCCAGCCTACAGCTCTATGCCTGCAATGCGTCGATGCAGCAAGAAAACCCGATTGTGGTCACGTTTTGGCAGCTCGGACAATGTTTTGAATCGCTCGACTGTCATATATTGATGAAAAAAGATTGCCGTGAGTGCGTGCAAAAACTTAAAGAAGTTGTTAATACCTTGCCAGAAAACACCCGCTGGCGTGAGCTAGATCGATTGGTCAATCAACTGTTAAAGTCTAATCAACCCAAAGATTTTCAGTCACTATCGGGCGCGTTTTCAAATATTTTACAGCAAGGTGTATAAGCCAAATCTATTAGATGACTACCATCATTTTGACAAAAATAAGCAGTTAGTGAGAGCACAATGAGACTTATAATTAGCCACCAAACCAATTATTTTTATGAACAACTTGCCTTACGCAGTGTGCAATACATCCGCATGACGCCGATGACACTGCCACACCAAACCATTCATAACTGGCAAGTGATGCTGCCTAAGGTTGCACAAATGCAAACGGACGGCTTTGGCAACCAATGGCTCACCCTAAGCCGTCACGAACCGCACAACAACTTGCAAATTCAAGCCTTTGGTGAAGTAGAAATTAACGCTGATACTTTATTTATCCCTGACAATCAGCAAGTGCCGTATCAGATTTTTGCCGTACCCACCAAGCTGACCCAATGCTCCGAAGCCATGCGTGACTTTGCCCATGACCCACTTGAGCAGTTTTTACAAAGTGAGGACATCGATACGCAGTTAGCCATCCTCAAATCATTGGCAAAAGACTTGCTCGATAAAATGCCCTATACCAAAAGCGTGACCCATGTCGGCACCACAGCAGAGCAAGCGTTTGCGATGGCGGCTGGGGTGTGCCAAGACCATACCCATGTATTTTTGGCACTGCTACGGGATAAAGGCATTGCAGCGCGCTATGTATCGGGTTATATTTATGAAGCGACCCAAGCGCATATGGCAAGCCATGCCTGGGCAGAAGTCTGGCTTGCGGGTAATTGGTACACCTTTGATATCTCTAACCAACATTTTACCCCCAACTCCCATGTCTATATCGCCTTTGGGCGTGACTATGCCGATGCGGCGCCAGTGCGCGGGGTGAGAACAGGGGGCGGTGACGAGCGACTTTATAGTCAAGTCATGGTATCTACAAGTCCCCAGTACATACCGCAGCTTAACGCGCAGTTTGCAGCGCAGCAGTAATCTGCCACTATTGATTCACCAATATTTGCTAAAGAGGAACAACCATGACCTATTGTGTGGGTATCCGACTCAAAGACGGGATGATTTTCGCCAGTGATACTCGCACCAACGCGGGCGTCGACCAAGTATCGATGTTTCGCAAAATGTATCAATACGGCATTGAAGGCGAGCGGTTTTTGGTGCTACAGACCGCGGGGAACTTGGCGACGTCACAAGCGGTATTTACCAAATTAGATAACGCCATCAAACTTGCGCAAGAGCGTAATCTTCATACCGTCCCTACCCTGTATGATGCCGCGCAATTGGTGGGTGAGTGCCTGCGAGAAACCACTATCCATGCGCAAACCATCGCACAAGAAACGGATACCAAGTTTAGAAGCAGTTTTATTTTGGGTGGACAAATCAAAGGACAATCCCCGGAAATTTATTTTATCTACCCTGAAGGCAATTGCATCAGAGCAACAACCGATACGCCTTTTTTCCAGTTAGGTGAAAGTAAATACGGCAAACCTATTTTAGACCGTTCCATGAATTATCATTCATCACTCAAATCAGCGATGCGAGCCATTCTGATTTCTTTTGATTCAACCATCCGCTCCAACTTATCCGTCGGTATGCCCATTGATGTGTTGGTCTATCACAATGACAGCCTACAGATGCCACAAGGGTATCGCATTGATGAAAATGATGAATACTTTGCTAGCATCCGCCAACATTGGTCAGATGGGCTGAGAAAAATTCTGAATGAACTTGAAGACTCACCGGTGAGCTATTGGCAATAGCAACTGTCACACAGTTAAAAATCAACCCACGTCAAACCATCTAGCAGGTTCTTCACTGTGCCCTCGCCTGTTCATTTATACCGCGCTTTTGCTTATACCGTTTTTGGCATATACCGCTCTTAAAACATAATGTGCTCCCGTCTATATCGACCAATCCTAGGCAATTGAGTGGCTATAGTTCAATTGCCTTGCCCTAGATAATGCAAATACCTTGGGTTTTTGGTAGGCGGTTATTTTGGTGGGTATGCTATTATGTGATTTTTTATGATTGTTTGGTTTTTATGCTATGCAGCTAACTGATTTGGCACCTTGGGGTGAATCACTCAGAATCGCCGTAGAAGTCATTGGCACCATTGCTTTTGCCTTGTCAGGTATCTTGGCAGGCGTGCGCAAACGTATGGATATGTTTGGGGTAGCGGTGCTGGGATTCTTATCGGCGTATGGGGGTGGCACGCTGCGTGATATTTTGCTAGAGCGGCGTCCGTTTTTTTGGGTGTCCCAAGAGCTGATGTTATGGCTGGTGTTTGCGCTTTGTATTGTGGTAATGCTAGTCAATAGCCGCCGCCCGTTTCGTATCACGCCTGCGGCGATTCAATTGGCAGATGCGTTAGGTTTGGGCTTGTTTGTCGCCTCTGGGGTACAAGCGTCACTGGCAAGCGGTATGCCGATGGCGGTGTCAGTCATCATGGGGATTATCACTGGGGTATTTGGCGGGGTGATGCGTGATATCGCCTGTGGTGAGATGCCCACCGCGTTTTTTGACCATCGTCCGTATGCCATGTGTGCGTTGGTTGGCGGCTGGGTGTATGCGATTTTGGCAGTTTACAGCTCGCTTGCCGCTTGGGTGATTATGTTCATCAGTACCGTCACCACCACAGGGCTGCGTATTGCCGCGCTGGCGTTTAATTATCGTTTACCCGGTTGGAAAAAAAGCGCCTCTTAGCCATCAGATTAGGTAACCATCCATCAGACTTGGTAGCTATCAGATTTGTCAGTCATCGGATGTGGCTTGGCTGTGCCAATCCGTTAATGAATTCAAGGCTTTATCAAGCAGACGATGCAGCTGATCCCACTCATGCCCGCTCATCTGATTAAAAAACTTTGCTTCAAGCCCGCGACCAATCGTCTCACAAGTTTGCCACGCCTGCTCACCTGCCACCGTCAAGCGTAGCTGCTGAATACGGTTATCTTATTTATCTGGAATTTTTTCTATCATACCGCGCTGCTCAAGCCCTGCTAAATATTTGGATAACAGCGTTTTATCCAGTACCAATTTTACTTTAAGTTCGCTTGAAGTGATATTTGGGTAATCATGAATCAGTCTAAGTAGACGTATTTCTTTGACTCGCAGCCCGCAAGCTTCACGGTACAATGGCTCGGCGGCATTGAGCACAAGGATTTTGATAACGTCAAGCTTATAAGTCAGATAGGCATGATGGTCGGTTGGGGTTGGGATATCAAGCGCTGCCGCTGCAAGATAATGATACAGCGACATCTCACTGTCGCTATCTAAGTTTGGCGTATGGGTGTTGTGAGCAATAGTCGGTGTCGGCATAGAGATGGCTTACTTTTGTCAGATGATTTATTCCACAGTATAGCCGAAAGCCTGCATTTCCCATACCAGTTGCTCAGCAAAACCCCGCATAGTTCGTTGATTATAGCCCACCTATTAAAGAAAGATAACTTTGATTGCTTCAGTTTGATTCCTTTAATTCATTAGGCTTGATTGATTAGGTTGATAGCGGTCGCCACCATGACAAAATTTTTAACAACCCCATTTGATGGTATCTCATCCTCGATATCCATCGTTTCGTCAATGATGGATAAGTCGCTATTAGAAATAATCAAGCTTACATAGAAAAATTGAGTTTATATAAATGAATGAAGCTTGCACAAAAAACAAAGCTTACACCAGTCGCTCGACCGCTTTTTTCTTCCAAACAAATTGGTAGTACAAGCCTTGTAACACGCTCATCACTATAAAGTTTGCCACATACGCCCACCAAATGCCTTGCAGTCCAAAATGACGACTGAGTAAAATCGCACTGGGAATCTCTACCAATAAGATAGTGCCGATACTGATAAACATGGGCTGCCACACCATGCCCGTCGCACGCATCATGCCACTAAAAATCATGCCACTGCTAAAGAAAAGCAAACTCCATAACACAATGTGCAATAACTGCTGCGCCAGCACAATCACGCCTTCCACCGTGATAAACATCGCCATCAAATAACGGGAAAAAAGATATGCCAAAACAATCAACCCCCCAGTAATAATAAGATTGGTCACCATGGCAGTGCGAGTGACGCAGTTTAAGGCACTCGCTTTACCTGCGCCAATCGCTTGCGAGGCATAAATTGATGCCGCTATCGCAATCGACATGGCAGGAAATTGCACATAGCTCAACACTTGGTTGACTGCGCCATAAGCTGCGGTGGCATTGGTACCGAAGCCATTGACCAGCCCAATAATCACCAAGCCAGATATTGCGCCCGTGACCATCTGAAACGCGGTAGGTAAACCCAACCGAACCACTTTACGCGCGATGTCGGGTTGGATGCGTATATATTTGAGTAATTGAGTATCAATTTGTAAGGGGTGATTTTTGGCACGGGTATAAAAAAATAAAAACAGCAATACCAACAACTGTGACAATAAAGTCGCAATCGCAGGGGCCTGAATATCTAGCTTGGGTAACCCGAACCAACCTTGAATGAGCGCAGGCGTCACCACAATCCCAATCACAATGGAAATACCCACGGCAAACAGGGGCGTCACCGAATCGCCAACCCCGCGCAATAACGAAGTATAAGCGATAAATAAAAACAGTAGCGGACTTCCTGCCAACATCAACTTGGCATAACGGTTTGCCAAGCCTTGAATCTCAGCAGGGACGCCCATCTGTACAATGATAAACTGACTGAGCAAGCTACCTGCAATCGCAATCATCACCCCTAACATCAAAATAATTGCAAAGCTATTGCCGGTAATTCGTTTGACCAAATCCAACTCTTTGGCACCCCAAGCCTGCCCTACCAAAATTGATGAGCCTGAAGCGATACCGATGATAAACGCCATCAAAAAAAACAGCACTGGCGCAAACACCGATACGGCGGCAATCGCCTGTACCCCTAGCATCTGCCCAACAAAAATGGTATTAATCGTCCCTGACAGCGATTGCAAGATGTTGGTCAGCAGTAAAGGCAACAAGAAAAACAAAAACGGTCGCCATAGCGTGCCGACCGAACTAAAATCTGGAAGTTGTTGTGTTTTTTTCATACCGTCAAATTTGCTTAATGATAATTGCTTCTTAATGATAAATGCTTAATGATGATAATGATAACGATGGCTATTTTAATTATTTTTTTGCTACCTACCCGCTAGGTAAATTTATACAGTGCTAGATAGCAACCCAAAGCGTATCGAAAGGCCAAAAAATCTACCGACGCTGGCAAAATTTCGTTCATAGTAAACGATTGCTCAACAACATATCGCAATAAAATGTTAACTATCTTTCGTTATCACCCGTCATTTTACCGCTTACTTTAACAAAGATAACAAACGACACATATTCTCAAACTTCTATGGTCGATAACTCTGTTAAACTTTACCCTGTGCTTTGGTGCATAACTGGCGATAACAAGCCGCTTTGATAATGAGAGAATCAAAAAATTCACTAAAAAAGAGAACAATAATGACAACCGACAACCAAACCGATACCCAGCAATTTCGCAGCGAAAAAGACACCATGGGCGCTGTCAACGTCCCTATAGATGCCTACTGGGGCGCGCAAACCGAGCGTAGCCGCAATAACTTTAAAATCGGTGGCGAAACCTTGCCACAGCCGCTGATTGAAGCCATGGCACTGGTCAAAAAAGCCGCCGCCATCACCAATGCCAAATTAGGGCGTATTAGTGATGACAAACGTGACCTTATCGTGCAGGCCGCCGATGAAATCATCAACGGGGCACTGCGTGACCAATTTCCTTTGGTGGTTTGGCAGACAGGCTCTGGCACCCAGTCAAACATGAATATGAATGAAGTGATTGCCAACCGCGCCAATGAACTTGCCGGTCAAGGCAAAGGTCGTTATCAGCCAATTCATCCCAATGACGATGTCAACCATGGCCAGTCTACCAATGACAGCTTTCCCACCGCGATTCGGGTAGCGGCGGCGCGTCAGATTGTCTATCTGCTTATCCCTGCGGTGCAAAAACTGCGTGACACCTTAGCAAGCAAAGCTGAGCAGTTTGCTGGCATTGTAAAAATCGGACGTACCCATCTGCAAGACGCCACGCCTTTGACGCTAGGACAGGAGTTTAGCGGCTATGTCAGTCAGTTAGATCATGCGCTCATTCGTCTAGATGCCGCGCTACAAGGTCTGTATGAACTGCCTTTAGGCGGTACGGCAGTCGGTACCGGATTAAACGCTCACCCTGACTATGCCGAGCAGGTCGCGCAAACCTTAGCTGTGTTAACCGATGTGCCTTTTGTCACTGCCCCCAATAAATTTGAAGCGTTAGCGGCTAGAGACGCTGAAGTTTTTGCCTCAGGTGCCCTAAAAACTTTGGCAGCAAGCCTTAATAAAATTGCCAATGATGTGCGCTGGCTGGCTTCAGGTCCTAGATGTGGGATTGGTGAGCTTAAAATCCCTGAAAATGAGCCAGGCTCCTCCATCATGCCAGGTAAAGTCAATCCAACCCAGTCTGAAGCCATGACGATGGTCGTGGCGCAAGTGATGGGTAACGATGTCACCATCAATATGGCGGGGGCATCGGGCAATTTTGAACTCAATGTGTTTATGCCAGTCATCGGCTACAACCTGCTGCAATCGATTCGCTTACTGGCCGATACTTGTGACAGCTTCAATGACCATTGCGCGGTAGGTATCGAGCCTGTGACAGAAAAAATTGATTATTTCCTACACAACTCATTGATGTTAGTCACCGCGCTCAATCGCCATGTCGGCTATGAAAATGCAGCAAAAATTGCCAAAACTGCTTATAAAGAAAATAAAACCTTAAAACAAGTTGCCGTTGAACTCGGTTTATTGACTGACGCCCAATTTGATGAATGGGTCAAACCTGAAGCCATGACTAGTCCAAAGTAATTAATCGAAAGTGACTAATTCAAAAATGATTAGTCAGAAGTAATGTAAGCGTTGATGGGGCGTAATCGCACTCTTTAATCAATCAATTTTTATCAGCAAATTTTTAGCCAGATGACAGTCATCTGGCTAAAAGCTAACTCACGCAAGCTTTTGCTATTTACTAAATTGCCACTAGCTCTCTGATGCCTTTTTCTGGCATATCACCGCCCATGCCTTGGGCAATGACTTGCCCCCGTGCCATAACCGTATAGTTGTCGGCAAGTTCTTCGGCAAAGTCATAAAACTGCTCGACCAAAATAATCGCCATATCGCCTTGGTCAGCCAAGCGACGAATCACCCGCCCGATATCTTTGATAATCGATGGCTGAATCCCTTCGGTTGGCTCGTCCAAAATCAGCACCCGTGGCTCAGAAGCGAGCGCCCTGGCTATCGCTAATTGTTGTTGTTGACCGCCTGACAAGTCACCGCCCCGGCGCTGGCTCATTTCATCGAGCACAGGAAAAATCTCATACAAATGGCTTGGGACTTTTTTGGCTTTACTGCCTTTAAACTTTGCCATGCCAATCAAGATATTTTCTTCTACGGTTAAGGTTGAAAAAATATCTCGCCCTTGTGGCACATACGCCATGCCTGCGCGCACGCGGTTTTCGGGCGATAATTTGCTGATGTCTTTGCCATCTAGCAAAATTTGACCCGATTTAATCGGTAAAACCCCCATCAGGCACTTTAACAGTGTGGTTTTACCCACGCCATTGCGACCGAGTATCACAGAACACTCACCCACAGGCGCGGTCAAACTGACATCGCGCAAAATATGACTACCGCCATAATATTGATTGATTGTGTTTACTTCTAACATCGCTATCCCCTATCGCCCTAGATATTTTTCGATGACATCGTCGTTGGCTTGTACTTCAGCAAGCGTTCCTTCTGCCAAAATCGCCCCTTGCGCCAATACCGTCACTTGCTCACTGATGGTGTCAATAAAGCTCATGTCATGCTCAACCACCACCAAGGTATGGTCTTTTTTGAGCTCCAAACATAGCTCGGCGGTGCGTTCGGTTTCGGCGTCCGTCATGCCTGCCACTGGCTCATCGAGCAAAATCAGCTTAGGGCGCTGCATCAGTAGCATCCCAATCTCCAGCCATTGTTTTTGCCCGTGCGACAACAATCCTGCCGGTTTATTGACAAACTCGCCCAAGCGAATCGTCGCTAAAGTCTGATCGAGGGCATTTTGGGCATCCGGATCAAGTTTGCTAAACAGGCTTTTTTTGACCCGCTTGTCTTTGGGTGCGGCAAGCAGTAGGTTCTCCATGACAGTAAAATTTTCAAACACCGTGGGTTTTTGAAATTTTCGCCCAATGCCAGCTTCGGCAATTTGCTCGGTGGTCATGCTGGCAAGATTGTGGGTTTGTCCAAAATACACTGACCCTTCCGTGGGGCGAGTTTTACCGGTAATCACGTCCATCAGCGTGGTTTTACCCGCACCGTTAGGTCCGATGATACAACGCAGCTCGCCTTCTTTGATGTACAAGGATAAGTTGTTTAAGGCGCGGAATTTATCAAACCACACGCTGACATCTTCCATATATAGGGCAATGCCTTTGCTAAAATCCGCTTCTGGTGACTTTAGCCGTCCGTAGTTGCTCTCAGCAAAGTCATTGATATTATTATCGTTTGTATTCATAACAGACTCTTTGATGTGTTATTAATGGGGTGTTTATGGGGTATTAGTCATCGGGTATAATCAAACTAACTACTGGGTTGCAGGCGGTCAGCATGACGCCGCTGCCGCCCCTGAAGCCCCTGTCGCCTAAGATTCTTTTTTTGCTTCCATGTTTGTTTCTTGATTTGTTTCCATATTTTTTACGCTTGGCTCGACCGTTTTTTTGCCATGCGTGATTTTGTCCAGTAGACCAATAATGCCTTTGGGTAAAAACAAGGTGACGACCACAAACAACCCGCCCAAAATCAATAACCAAGCTTCGGGATATGCTACGGTAAAGTAAGTTTTCACCGCATTGACCACACCTGCGCCCAATATCGCCCCAATCAGCGTGCCGCGTCCACCTGTAGCGACCCAGACCGCCATTTCAATCGAGTTGACAGGGTTCATCTCACTGGGGTTGATAATGCCCACTTGTGGCACATACAACGCGCCAGCAATCCCTGCGATAATCGCCGATAACACCCACGCAGATAGCTTGTACCATAGGGTACGATAGCCAAGGTATTGCAAACGGTTTTCGCTATCACGCACGGCGCCCAGTACGCGACCATACGGCTTGTGCATCAAGTAACGCAAGCCAAGGTAGGCAAGCATCAGCACGAATGCTGTGGCAAAACATAGCAAGGTGCGCGTCATGGGAGCAGCGATGTCCATGCCCAAGATGGTTTTAAACCCGGTAAAACCGTTGTTACCGCCAAACCCAGTTTCGTTACGGAAAAATAAGAGTGACGCGGCAAACACCATGGCTTGGGTGATAATCGAGAAATACACGTCTTTGATTTTTGAGCGAAAGGCAAAAAACCCAAATATAAAAGCTACCACTGCCGGCACCAGCACCACCAATATCGCCGCCCAAGCAAAGTTGTCTGTGCCAGCCCAAAACCAAGGCATTTTATCCCAGCTCAAAAACCGCATAAACTCCGGCAAGCTGTTGCCTGATGCTTGGCGCATCAGATACATACCCATCGCATAGCCGCCCAGGGCAAAATACAAGCCATGCCCAAGGCTCAAAATCCCCGCATAGCCCCATACCAAATCCAGTGCCAAAGCAACCATCGCCAGACACATGATTTTGCCAATCAAAGTGACCCAATAAGCGGATAAATGCAGCGCCGAATCGGCAGGCAGCAAATGCAACCAAGGCAATACCATCAACACCGCAAAACAGCCCATAATTGCCAAGCGACTCACTGGTTTATCTGCAAATAATTGTAAAATACGCATTCTTTCACTCTCCAATGATTACTCGACAAAGCGACCTTTAAGGGCAAACAGACCTTGTGGGCGTTTTTGGATAAATAGCACCACCAGTACCAACAAAATGATTTTGGCAATCACCGCACCCATGCCAATCTCAAGCACGGTGCCACTCACCCCTAGACCCAAGGCGGCCAGTACTGCCCCCCAAATTTGACCGACACCGCCGACCACCACCACCAAGAAAGCATCGATGATGTAGTTTTGCCCCAAATCAGGACCGACGTTGCCCACTTGCGCCAAAGCACAGCCTGCCAAACCTGCCAAGCCAGAGCCGAGCCCAAACGCCATCATATCGACACGCGCCGAGCGAATACCCACCGCACGCGCCATTTGTCGGTTTTGGGTCACAGCACGTACAAACAGACCAAAGCGGGTGTATTTGAGTAAAAACACCAATAACAGCAATACGATAATGGTAAAACCGATAATCGCAATACGGTTGTATGGCAGCATCAAGCTTGGGGTCAAAGCAACAGCACCGCTTAGCCATGAAATATTGGAGACTTCGACGTTTTGTGCCCCAAAAATCATGCGAACTAACTGCATCAGAATCAAACTCACCCCAAACGTGGCAAGCAAGGTTTCTAGCTGTCTGCCATATAGCGGACGTATCACTACCCGCTCAATAATCATGCCAATAACGGCGCTCACCAAAAACGCCAGCGGAATCGCGGCAAGCATGTACCAATCGACATAGCCTGCTAAATGGCTCTTAAAAAAACTTTGCACCACATAGGTGGTATAGGCACCAATCATAATGAGCTCACCATGCGCCATGTTAATGACACCCAATAGACCGTAAGTAATAGCAAGTCCCAACGCCGCCAACAACAAAATACTGGCGGTGCTCAAGCCAGAAAACACGTGTCCTGTCCACTCACTGGCTTTGATACGCGATTTGACTTTGTCTTGGGTTGTTTGTAAGGCTTGCTTGAGCTCAGGTGAATGGCTGGTTTGTTTTGCCATCCCTTCGATATCAGCTAACACATCGGGGCTGTTACTGGACGCCAAGGTTTTTAAGGCCGCAATCTGGGTCATCTCATCGCCCGATTGCAAATCCATACGCGCTTGCAGTTGCGCCAATGCGGCTTTTACCGTACTGTCTTTTTCACTGGCATAAATATCGGCAACGGTTTTTTTATCGAGCGTGGCGATATTGTCGGCTAGGATATCCACCGCTTTAAGGCGCTCGCTGGCATCGTCGGATTTGAGTTTGGCTTTGGTTTGCCCTAAGGTCAACGCCGAACGCAGCGCGTTATTGAGTGTGACTTGGTTTAGGTCGCTTGGCCAATTGCTTACCAAGGTGTGCGCAGGATAGTGGTAGAGTTGGTCGGTATTTTCTAAAGTATAGACATTGCCGGCATCATCACGGTACAGCTCGTCTTTGTTAATCAGCTCGACCAGTTTGTCATAGGATTGACTGGTGCCTGTCCAGTTGTTGAGCATGGCTTGACGCCCCGCAAAATCGGCGGCTACGAATTTTTGAATATCATCGCCTGCGCTGGGCACGGTGTTTGTGTCTGCCGTGCTTGCGGCTGCCGTAGTTGTAGCTGCTGTGGTTACTGTACTGGTTATCGTAGTTGCCGAAGCGGTACTTGCCTGTGCATTACTCACGCTTGGCAACGCAATGCCCATCGTGGTCGCTAGCGACATGCCGAGCACAATTTTTTTACTTTTTTGCAAAAACTGCCCGAGAGAATGATTACCATTGAGCATGATGGTCGCTCCTTAGTTTGTATGATTAGTCTTTATGATTAGTCCATCTGTTTGGTGGGGTGACGGATCAATGTTTAAATCAATAAAAGGTGAAATCGTAAAATTTTGGCAAAAAAATAAGCCATACCAGCTGGGGTATTGATGCGCGGTATGGCTGTCACAACATCGAGTGTTAACTTCATTCAAGCTTATTGGAAAGGCTTATTTCGTCATAACTACTTTGGAATACTTATTTGGGGATATAAGGACTCCAAGGTTCCGCTTTAATGGCATCTTTGGTTTTGTAAACCACGTCAAACTGACCATCGGCACGAATTTGCCCAATCATCACAGGTTTGTGTAAGTGGTGATTTTCGGCATCCATGGTTAGCGTGTAGCCCGATGGCGCGGCAAAGCTTTGACCTGCCATGGCAGCACGGACTTTATCCACATCGGTGGAGCCCGCTTTTTCAACCGCTTGCTTCCACATATTGATACCCACATAGGTGGCTTCCATTGGGTCATTGGTCACTACTTTATCGGCATTTGGCAGTTTGTGGTCAATGGCGTATTTTTTATAAGCGTTCACAAACTTGATGTTGACAGGGTTTTTGACCGATTCAAAGTAGTTCCATGCTGCCAAGTGTCCGACTAATGGGGTAGTGTCGATACCGCGAAGTTCTTCTTCGCCCACAGAAAACGCCATCACAGGAATATCCGCCGCTTTGATGCCTTGGTTACCAAGCTCACGGTAGAAGGGGACGTTTGAGTCACCATTGATGGTGGAGATAACGGCGGTCTTTTTACCCGCTGAGAATTTTTTGATATTACCCACGATGGTTTGGTAGTTGTTAAAGCCAAATGGGGTATATTCTTCCATGATGTCGCTATCTGCCACGCCTTTAGACTTTAAGAACGCCCGTAAAATCTTATTGGTGGTACGGGGATACACATAGTCAGTCCCCAATAGCACAAAGCGTTTGGCACCGCCGCCTTCTGGTGACATCAAGTATTCAACCGCAGGAATGGCTTGCTGGTTAGGCGCGGCACCGGTATAAAAGATGTTTTTGGACTGCTCTTGTCCTTCGTACTGCACAGGGTAGAATAATAAGCCGTTTAATTCTTCAACCACAGGCAACACAGACTTACGAGAAACCGATGTCCAGCAACCAAAGATAACCGCGACTTTGTCTTGTGTCAGTAGCTGGCGCGTTTTTTCGGCGAACAATGGCCAGTCTGAGGCAGGGTCGACAACCACAGGCTCAAGTTTTTTGCCCATCACTCCACCTTTGGCATTGATTTCGTCAATCGCCATCAACGCGGTGTCTTTGAGCGATGTTTCAGAGATTGCCATGGTACCTGAGAGTGAATGCAAGATACCCACTTTGATGGTATCGCCATTGCTAGGGGCAGGCGCACTACCGGTGGCAGCAGTGGTTGACGTGCCACTGGCTGGTTTGGCATCACTTGATGATTGCGGTTTTGAACAACCTGTCAACATCATACTGCCCGTTACCGCTAGGGCAACCAAGGATCTGCCAAATGCACGACGGCTTAATTGAGGCTCAGTCGTGGTTAGCTCGGTGGTTTTTTTGTCTAACATGTGTCACTCCTAAAATAGATGGATTGCCGTTTTAAGGTAGAGCGTAACGGATAGGCTGTGGCTATCGGTTGCTGGTTGTCTTAACTGACTATAATGACAATTCAATTAGTGTGCCAATCTGCCTGTTAAAAGCTATTTTTGAAAATTTTAGAAATTAAATCAAATAGTTGAATTACTAAATTTAAAAAAATTTATTTTAAACAATCGCCTATTGGCTAAATGCTGCTACTAGGTAAAAAATGGGCAAACTCTGGCAACCTTAGCGATTTCACCAATCTGATGAATGGGAATGGTTTTTTGCACTATTACCATTCATCTGGCATTGCTCTAGTGTTCCTATGGCATTCACCTAGCATTAATTGTCGCTAAACAACGCTTTATCGTCAGTGTCTTTATCACATTACCCAATTTATTGCATAAAAAAAGTGCAAGCCAAACAGCTTGCACTTTTTATCAAAAATGTTGTTAATCCCTAGTTAATCGCTAGTTAGCCAAGACCAGTGCCATGCCCAATGCCGCCATGATTGAAGGTAGCCAAGACAGCTTGGGATGCGCATGGGCTTGTGCTTTTACCCAATTCATCACCCCTGCACCCACGGCAAACAAGGCGGACATCGCGGTTATCATGCCTAAGCCAAAGCCTTGACTCACGCTACTGACTGGCATCTCCACGGCATGCGCCATACCATGAAATAGCGTCAAACCAAATAAGCTGATCGCCATCATAAGTGAAAAGCTTTTTTGATTGGCTTGTGCTATCTTGGTGCGCTGCGCCAAAACTGCGACCGCTGTCAACACCACCGATAGCAAAATCGCACCTTCAATAATCGATGAGCCAATCGCCACATAAGATAGTTGCACCAAAGCAAAGCCTAACAGTAAGCTCGTCACCAATAAGCCTAAACCCAGTTTTTTGTGACGGGCAAACACCATGCCCATGCCAACCGCAAGCACCACGTGGTCAAGACCTGAGATAGGATGCATGAGTCCTGCGGTGACGGCAGCCATTAAATCTACCGAACTTGCGACTGCATGATGGGTTAAACCATGACCAACATGCGCCACTGCCACACTTGAAAGGCTAAAAAGCGCAGTTGCCAACGCCGTTTTTTGGGTTGTTTTTTGGGTTAAAGTTTTCATTATGCCTCCTTGATTTTATCGCAATTTTTACATATTTTCGCTTGAGCTTGGTAAATGTTGGACCGGCTGTGACGGAATCTCTAGCGCTCTTAGCATGCCCTGTTGTTGGATAAATTTGATAATGTCATCCAAACCGTCTTGAGTTTTCATGTTGCTAAACACAAACGGCTTATCGCCGCGCATTTTTTTGGCGTCTTTGTCCATAATCGACAAATCCGCGCCCACTAGTGGTGCAAGGTCGGTTTTGTTGATAATCAGCAAATCTGATTTAGTAATCCCGGGTCCACCTTTGCGGGGGATTTTATCGCCTGCACTCACATCAATCACATAAATGGTTAAATCCGACAACTCTGGGCTAAAGGTCGCCGCCAAGTTATCACCGCCCGACTCAATGATAATCAGCTCAAGACCATCAAAGCGATTTTGCAAGGTGGCCACGGCATTAAGATTAATCGACGCATCTTCACGAATCGCTGTGTGCGGACAGCCGCCCGTTTCCACGCCAATAATCCGCTCAGCGGGCATGGCATCGTGGCGGGTCAAAAACTCCGAATCTTCTTTGGTATAAATATCGTTGGTAATCACTGCCATGTTGTACACATCTTTAAGACGGCGACACAGACTCAAGGTCAAAGCGGTTTTGCCAGAGCCAACAGGCCCGCCAATGCCAAGGCGTAATGGGGATAAGCGAGGCGCTTGGGTTGGGTTTTTTTGGGTAAAGCCAGTCATGAGGTTTTCCTTGTGAATGATATTAAAGACAGGGGTTTTAGGAACGAAACAGACGACTATATTGTTGTTCATGATGACAGGATAATTCTGCCAACGACGGTACAGACGCTGATAGTTGCAAGTGTTTGATTAAAATCAGTAATGTTTGGGCATGCTGCTGTGCTTGTAAAAATTGTGGCGCAATGTCTTGTAGCTTAGCCATAACCGTTTGCTGATGATGGATGGCTGTCAATGCCGTTTTGACTTTGCTGGCTTGCGTTTGGCAAATCTTGGCAATCGGTTCATCCATCGCTTGCCCCAATTGCCAAATAATACGTTGACCTGCCATTTGTCCCAGCGGTAAGGTTTTGACAATCGCCAAGGTCAGATTTTCCATTTGAGCAAACGCATAGGTCGTCAGGCTATCGGCTATCGGCAGTTGCCAAAAATACGCCAAGCGAGCGAATAACGGTAAATAGCCTTGCGCTATCCAATCTTGTGGCATCGCAAGGTCGAGCACGCCATCGAGCCAGGCACAAAATGCCTGCGCCAATTGTTGACTCTCTAATAAAAACTCATGGCTATCACGGCTTGCCCCATAAAAATTGGCTAGACTATCCACCAAGCTGTGGTGATTTTTTTGCGCTGACAACTGCATCATACTTGCCATCAGCGGCAGTTCAAAATTGAGTAAGACCTCTTGTTGATACGCTTGCAAAAACGCCAAACTACTGGCTTCATCATGGATAAAGCCTTGCTCAATGGCAGACTCTACGCCTTGGGAATAAGTATAACTGCCAATCGGCAAATTGCTCGACGCCAGCATCATCAGCTTAAGCAATTGTTGTGGCGGTGTCTTCTGTGTAAGGTGCGACGTTGTTGTCATTGTTTTCATGAAAAAAACGTGGCTTTGGTTAAATCGCCGACGATTGTGCTTTGCGTATCTGCATGGCTTAACCGATTATCATGCCCATGTGAATGCCCGCCATGCCCATATGCCCCTGTTTCGGGTTCAAAGGCGTGCGCCACTTCGCTCACGGTTAAGCCTAATTTCACCAGCATATCGGCAAGCACATAATCGGGCTCAAAGTATAAGGCATAATCATTGTCATGCTGAACCAACATCAAAGGCACATGACGATTGCCCAGATGATACGCCCCGCGCATCAGTTCAAAGGCATTGTCGGCGGTGACTTTGGTGAGGGTTTGCGGTTTGGCAAAAATTTGTATGATGTCGCCTGACGCATTTTGTACCACATCCCCATCTTTGAGCGTACCTGTGCGTGGCAGGTCGATACCGACCGCTTCACCATTTTGCAGGGTTGCACGAAAGCGTGACCGCTGGCGCGTGTCAAAATCGAGCTGCAAAAACTGCCCGTTTGCTTGTTGGTTGACCAAATCTGCTTGCTGTTGGTCAGTTAACTGTTGCACCCGTTGATTATAAATTTTCATTACTATCCTTTGTTAAATTTTCTAGCTACTCAGAAGTTTGCCCATGACAACCGAATTGTTGACAGCGACCCTCTTTAAATTGATGTTCACAGTTGTTAAGCCCGTACAGCCAATGCGAACAGTTTGGGCAAAGATTTTGCATTGGCGATACACTGTTAAAAAACTCACTGCCACATTCATCACAGATGAGATTGTTCGGTTCTAGTCATCACATTGGCATTCATGGCTAAAATCACATTTAAAATAAGAAATACCGCTGTGCCATTGGCAACACAGCCGACGGCTCGCAAGTGAGAAGCTGACCATCGGCACGTACTTCATAGGTTTCTGGGTTGATCGACATCTCAGGGCAATAGCTATTAAACCGCATATCTTTTTTGCGAATGTTACGAATACCCTGCACAGGGCGAATCACTTTTTGCAAACCAAGTTTGTGTTGGATATTGTTGTCAAAGGCGATTTTGGATACAAAGGTGATACTGGTTTGGTGGGTGGCTTTGCCAAGGCTTGCAAACATCGGACGATAATGCACCGGCTGCGGGGTTGGAATGGAGGCATTGATATCACCCATCGGGTAAGCGGCGATGCTACCACCTTTTAAAATCGTGTCAGGTTTCACCCCAAAGAATTTAGGCGACCATAGCACCAAATCCGCCCATTTACCGACTTCTACCGAACCGACTTCCTCGGCAATACCGTGGGTAATGGCAGGATTAATGGTGTACTTGGCGATATAGCGTTTAATGCGAAAATTGTCATTTTCTGTCACTGTATCTTCGGTCACTGTATCTTCTGTCACTGGGTCGATGTCATGAAGCCCAATATTAGACGCATTTTGGCTCACTGTATCAGGTGCTAAAAATCCGCGTTGGCGTTTCATTTTATCCGCCGTTTGCCAAGTGCGGATAATCACCTCGCCCACCCGTCCCATCGCTTGCGAGTCGCTACTCATCATCGAGATTGCCCCCAAATCGTGCAAAATGTCTTCAGCGGCGATGGTTTCTTGGCGGATACGGCTCTCAGCAAAGGCGACATCTTCGGCAATCGCAGGGCTCAAATGGTGACAGACCATCAGCATGTCGAGATGCTCATCGATGGTGTTGATGGTAAACGGACGCGTGGGGTTGGTCGACGACGGCAACACATGTGGCTCGCCAATCGCCCGCAAAATATCAGGGGCGTGCCCGCCGCCTGCGCCTTCGGTGTGAAAGGTGTGAATACAGCGATCTTTAAAGGCGTTTAGCGTGCTTTCTAGATAGCCACTTTCGTTGAGCGTATCGGTATGAATCGCCACTTGCACATCATACTCTTCGGCAACGCTCAAGCAGTTATCAATCGCTTGCGGCGTGGTGCCCCAGTCTTCATGCAGTTTTAGCCCGACCACGCCTGCTTCGATTTGCTCGACAATCGGCTGCGGCAAGCTGACATTGCCTTTGCCTAGTAGCCCAATGTTCATGGGCATATCATCAAGGGCTTTGAGCATGGTTTCGATATGGTATTTGCCGTTGGTGCATGTGGTGGCAAGCGTGCCTTGGGCAGGCCCTGAACCACCGCCAATCATGGTGGTTACCCCAGACATCAAGGCAACCTCCGCTTGCTGTGGCGCGATAAAGTGAATATGGGTGTCAATCCCGCCCGCGGTCAAAATTTTGCCTTCACCTGCAATAATCTCAGTGCTTGCGCCAATGGCGATGGTGACATTGGATTGAATATCGGGGTTGCCTGCCTTGCCAATCGCCCAAATTCGGCCGTCTTTGATCGCCACATCGGCTTTATAAATCCCGGTATAATCCAAGATAAGCGCGTTGGTAATCACGGTGTCAGCCACTTCGGCAAACGGGCGTTGCCCTTGCCCCATGCCGTCACGAATCACTTTGCCACCACCAAATTTGACCTCTTCACCATAGCTGGTAAAGTCTTTTTCCACTTCAAGCCACAGCTCGGTATCAGCAAGACGCAGTTTATCGCCCACGGTTAAGCCAAAATGCTCGGCATACATTTGGCGAGGTACGGTTTTTTGTGATTTTGGTAAACTTGCGGTATCAACAGATGCGGTGGCTTGCCCCATCACCCGCCCAGCAAACCCAAAAATCGCCTTATTGCCACCAAACTCGACCAGTTCGACTGATCGCGCTTGCCCTGGCTCAAAACGCACTGCTGTACCCGATAAGATATTTAAGCGAAACCCAAGCGCCTTGTCACGGTCAAACGCCAGTGCGTCATTGGCTTCGGCAAAATGGTAGTGAGAGCCGATTTGAATCGGTCTGTCGCCGGTATTTTTGACCAAAATAGTTTGGACGGCGCGCCCTTCATTCAGGATAATGGCTTGGTCTTTTAGCTTATATTCGCCAACTTTCATGGTTTACCTCTTATACTGTTTAAATTACACAATCGGTTGGTGAATGGTCACCAGTTTGGTACCATCTGGAAAGGTGGCTTCCACTTGCACATCGTCAATCATCTCGGCGATACCATCCATCACATCCTCAACCCTAAGCCACGTGGTGCCTTCGCCCATCAACTGTGCCACTGTTTTGCCCTCTCTTGCGCCTTCGAGCACCAACATACTGATATAGGCTATTGCTTCTGGATAGTTAAGTTTTAAGCCACGTTGTTTGCGGCGCTCGGCAACCAGTCCTGCGGTAAAAATGAGTAATTTATCTTTTTCGGCGGGGGTTAAATGCATGGGTTACTCCAATTATTTTTTCAGTGTTAAAAATTAGACCTTCACTGCCATTAGGTTGCCCAAATTCGGGGCAAATGACTGTCTTGTTGCCACATTAAAGTGCGAATCTCACCACGAACTGCACCAAAACTGTCAAAACATTGGCGGACATCATCCCCCAAATAGCGAATAATCATCACCTCGCCTGTTTGGGTGCAAGAGACAGGCAAGCTATGGTGGTCGATAAATAAGCGTAATTGCTTGACCCATTCAATCAGCTGTTTTTGCGCATCAACGCTTGGCACAACCCATAAGCTCGCAAAGACGCTATGGTTATTGAGACCCACGGCTGAGCCAAACCAATCGTGTTCGGCACAGTGATGTAAGGTATCAGCAAGCAGCAATTTGGGCTGCTCATCCACGCGCCAAAATAGGTTTGATAACCGCATCTCGCCTGTACTGTAGCGCTCGCCATGATACTCTCGCCCTAACAGGTTAATTTCCCAAGCGATAACACTGGCAGCTGGGCTGATAAAAAACTGATTGGTGGCATGGGCAAAACTTGCGTTATAAAAACAGTTTTCTTGCGGTAGCCATTCAAAACGGCTGTCATCTTGTAGATAAACCGTGACATTTTGAACAGCATAACCATTTGAATCTTGTTGGGTTTCTTGGTTTTTGTTGGTTTCTTGGGTTTTTCTGGCTGATGGGCTATCATCGGTTTGCTTGTTAGCGGTGTAACTTGGTAAATTGCCGTACCATTTGTTTGCCCCGGGCGTGGTAATCACGGCGTGGGCGTGATGTTTTACGCCAATGTCAATATCGAGTTTATCGCCTAAGGCGATGCCAGCAGGCGGATACAGCATGATGACATGACAAATACCTTGCTGTTCACCGCTTTCAGGATACAAGGCTTTTTGTACCCGCAAGGCGCCTTGGTGGTGGCGTTGTACCAAATTGGTGCGCGCATGCTCACCCGCATGTTGGGCGTCAAAAGCTAAGGTAAGGACTGAGTGCCAAGCCATATCTATCTAACTATATGAAAAATATATGGTTTTATAGAATGCAAGGGCTGTGCCACATTGGTGCAGTGAGCATTGATAACGACATGGTGAAGCCCAAATCAGGGATGTTTACACGGTTTGGGCTGTTATTAGACTTGAGTATCGACTTCTGTCAATTGCCGATGACGCTGCATGGGCAATTTGATAGAGTTTAGGAGGGTGGCTAAAAGAATTAATACCATCCCTGAGTACTGCATGCCATTGAGCGATTGGTGTAGTAATACGATCGACAATACAATCGCGGTAAACGGTTCAAACACGGTGAATACCGAGGCTTTGGTTGCAGGGAGTTTGTGCAAGGCTGACATATACAAAAAAAACGGAATCACGGTACCCACTAGGCTGAGCCCCATCACCCACAACCAAGTGATAGCAGGCATGGTAAAGGCTTTGGCATAGGTTTGATAGGTCATCGGTAGAAATAATAAAGCCATGGCACTAATCACCACCGAACTAAAAAACACCAAGGTTGGTGGATAGTGTTTGTGTAAGGCTTTTTTTCCTAAAATGCCATACAGTGAATAGCACACCCCAGACAATAGACCAAACACAATCCCCCAACTCAATGTAAAGTTCTCACTCAGCGTTGTCAATGCCACGCCTAATACCGCGATGCAAGCTAAGGTAAATGATTTTTTTGTTATCGGTTCTTTTAATAAAAAAAACGCCAGTACCAAACTAAAAATCGGCGCCGTATACAGTAACGATACCGCAATGCCTGCGCCCACAAAATTGACCGCGATAAAATAGCAAACCGTCATGCCTAACACACCAATCAACGATTGCAAACTCAACTGTAATATCTCGCCGACCGATAACTGCCTAATAGACGTCCACAACGATGGCAATAACATCAGTAGCATCATAGCAGCGGTCACCACTCTTAAAATGGCAATTTGCACACTATCAAAACCCAGTTGATGTAGATAGGTAGTAAAGATACCCAGCGTGCCCCAACAGATAGCCGCCACAATGACTTGCAAGCCACCTATCGTCGCATGATTGAGCGTGTTAGGGGATTGGTTGGTAGCGAAAGCGGGGTTACGAGTCACTGGCAATTCCTAAAAAATGGGGGATAAAAAAAGTGATTCTAGCAAACAAGGTTGGCTAAAACCACTTTGGAAAAAAACTTAAATTAACTTCATGGGGTTATTAATAACCGTGGTTAATCAATTATTTTTCTAACATCTTTTTAACGTTTTTCTAACCTTTTTCTAACCTTTTTCTAAAATAGACACACTATCGGATTTTTTATACATCACCGTTGCTACCAGTGCGATTACGCTTGCTATCACCAATAACCAAGCTGGCGCGATTTGACTGCCTGTTTTACTCATTAACCAAGTTGCCATCAAGGGGGTTGTGCCACCGAGTAGCGCATTGGCTGAGTTAAAGGTGAAAGCAAAACCTGAATAACGTACCTCGACTGGGAAAATCTCGCTTAAAAAAGCCGGTAGCGTGCCGTCATTGACGGATAATAACAGCGAGAATACCAGTTGAATCAAAACAATGGTTAAAAACCCACCCAGGCTTAGCATATGAAACAACGGCACTGTCAACGCGATAAACAACACAGATGCGATAATCAGCATGGTTTTCCGACCGTATTTATCGCCAATATGTCCCCAAAAAATACCCCCAAACGGACGGACAATAAAGGATAGCGCAAAAATTGCATAAGTTGACATCAATGCGACGGTTGGATCGGTTTTAGCAAAAAATACGCTAGCGATGACAGTGGCAAAGTAGCCATACGATGCGTAATCAAACCACTCGACAAAGTTACCAATAAAACTGGCTTTGGCGGCTTTTTTGAGTAACACAGGATCTTTAACATACGGCTCGGCAGCTGGTTGTTGCATTGCTACGGCAGTGGGTGAAAGTGCAAAAGTTGTCATTTAGTTTCCCCTTGGTTGGTAGTAAGTCATGCTAAAGTAAGCTAACTGATAATGTTATGCGCAGGACCATAGGCGAAGCCTGTGATATTGTCAGCGCCTGTTTCAGTTAAAACCAAAATATCATGTTCACGATAACCGCCTGCCCCTGCCATACTCCTCACTGCTCGTCGTGAGCAATACTGTAATTATTGGGTTTGGTATAATATGTCAGCCAAAAACGTAGCGAGGCGATTGAGACATTCCAATCGGGGCAAGTGCCTGTATTTTTGATTAGCCTAAAAGCAGGCGGCGTGAGACTAAACCTGACCGCCGCCGACACGGTGATTCATTATAACCCTTGGTGGAACCCTGCCGCCAAACTTGCTCAATCTATTGTAAGCACCGACCATGAAGGCAATATCAAGCTGAGTGAAGATGAGTGGCTAGGGTTGTTTGACAAGTTTTTAGGATATGTGTTGATGGGTATGATTCATAGAAATCGTTTCAATTTAACGTTTTCTTAACATTTTCTATGAATCATACATATTACCGCTTATCTTGTACCATCGCTTAATTTAGTAGTTGCTTTAATTATTTAAAAACCTATTCATCCCACTGCCAATGAATCGCCAATTGATCCAGCACTGTTTTGACTTGTGGTTGATATGACGCATCGCCATCTAGGTTCACTAGCACAATAAACCCATAAGTAGGGTCGTCTTTGCTGCTGACGGTAGCCTTGATATGGTGTTGTTGCAATAACTCATTGACAGCCATTACGGTCGCTTGACGTTTTAGTGCAGGTTTAAATACTTTACCCACTGCCGTTAAAGGCAATGCATCAATCACGTAGATGGCTTTAGGAATCGCGGCTTTTTCGCCAATATTTTGTTGGCAAAATTGCATGAGTTTATCAGTGTCTATGTTGACACCCGGCTTAGGGGCAACGAATAAAACAGGTAACTCGCCTGTATAGCTATCAGGTTTACCAATGGCAGCACAGCCGGCTACCCCGTCATATTGATAGACCACCTCTTCGATCATTTTTGGGTCAATATTGTGTCCCCCTCGGATAATTAACTCCTTTTTTCTACCCGTTAAGAAAAAGTAGCCGTCTGCATCTTGATAGCCCAAATCGCCGGAATTAAACCAAGTTTGATTGTCAGAGTCAGTTACCCAAATCCCTTGATTTTGCTGCGCCAAATAATAGCCGACAAACACATTATCGCCGCGAATACAAATATTACCCACCTCACCTGTGTTGGCAACTCGCACAAACTTGCCATTATCATCAAGCATCATCACTTGCATAGGCTGATACGGGAAGCGTAGCCCTATTGAACCAATTTTCTTCTCCCCAAATCTTGGGTTGGCGGAACTACCACAATTGCCTTCCGTCATACCGTATGCTTCAATGATTTGTACCCCTGTTTGTTTTTCAAATTGCTTAAATACTTCTATCGGCATCGGGGCTGCGCCACACAAACAGTGCTTTAAACTAGCAATATCATGGTCGCCAACTGGTAGATTTAATAATCCAGCAAACAGCGTGGGCACACCACTAAAGAAGTTCACGCGATAATGCGCAATAATCGCCCAAAAATTTGCCATCACCCCATCGCCGCGATAGCCCTCTGGCGAAACCAGCAAAATTTCACCCCCCATCGATAACGGTAATAATCCTGTAACCATGACGGCATTGACGTGAAATAGGGGTAGTCCGCACAGCACGACATTGCCCTGATTTAGCATGTCATCACCAAACAATGCCCGTGCCTGTAAGACATTGGCGACTTCATTTTTATGATTACGCATAGCGATTTTGGGCATGCCAGTTGTACCACCGGTTCCAAAGAATGAAGACAGATCCTCAGGCACAATGGTACGGGGGTTAATTAATCTATCTTTGGGCTGGTTGGCAATCCCAGCATAAAAGTCATGATAGGTGACCGTCTCTGGTAACTGCTGTACAAATTCTTTACTTGCATCTGGCAAGGTTATGTTAAGTTGATGGGCGAAATGATGAGCCATCGTCACCCCAATGATATGCCGCAAACTTGGGGTAAGCTTGGCAACCGCGACCGCCTTGTCCCAAAGCTGCGGCTTATTATCTTGATTGGGTAATGGCGCAAGCGTAATGAGTAGCCTGGCTTTGACTTCATTTAATAAGCCGGCAATCACAGAAGGTTCAAGCAGTGGGTTAATCGGAAAAATAATACCCGTTGCCTCGCCACCCCAGATACAAAAATGGGTTTCGGGTAAATTTGGCAATAAAATCGCAATGACCGTATTTTTATCCGCGCCCAATGAATAAAGCATATTGGCGGTTTGACGTATATATGCCAATAAATCCCCATAGCTATAGCTTGTGCTGTTTTGATACTGCGTAGCATTTAACACAAAGGTAAGGGCTTTTTTATCGCTAAACTGAGCTTCGCTATCACATAGCATCTGATAGGTGCTGCTAGGCAGGTTTAAAGGAAAATTTTGTTCATACTGTTTAAGGTCGTGCTGATTTTTTATTTGCTGGTTCATCGTATCAAAGTCCTTTTTACGGTTAAATTAAGTATCGCAATACTTTGAAATCATCTCTAGAAATAATACGGTATGTCAGTCAAAAGTTCTGATATTATTTCGTACATATTTGCTACAGTTAGCTGATGTGATGGATAAACTCAGTTAACTCATGAAACTACGGGAAAAAGGATGTTCCGATGATTGTACTATTGGGGCAGGCGCGATGACCGTATCACATGCCAACGATAGCTATTTTTGGGTTGTCAGTCAGTTTAGTCGTATGAGTGTACCACAAGCCTATAAAGCACATACTGTCGCTACAGGTATCCAAGGGGTCGTCAGTATGGTGTTTATCTGGTTATTATCGATTATTCTACTTTAAGTCATACCCTGTCATAAAATAACTTTAGGAAAAGCACCGTGAAAATTGTCATTGCCCCAGATTCATTTAAAGAAAGTCTCACTGCCAGTGAAGTATGTGATGCCATTGAGACAGGATTTACCACTGTTTTTAAAGAGGCTGACCTCATTAAAATCCCAATGGCAGATGGTGGTGAAGGCACGGCTGCCGCGCTTAAAGAAACGCTGTCTGGCGAATGGCAACGTATCATTGCACATGACCCTTTGATGCGCGCGATTGAGGCAAGCTATGTGCTACTGCCCAATCAAACCGCCATTATCGAGATGGCAAGCTGTGCTGGCTTGCACCTGCTGACACAGTCAGAGCGAGACCCAGGTATCACGACCACTTATGGCGTGGGTGAAATGCTACTTGATGCGATTGATAAAGGCGCAAAACATATTATCCTGGGTATCGGTGGCAGTGCTACCAATGATGCAGGTACAGGTATGCTAAAGGCCTTGGGCTATCGTTTTTTGGATGCACAGCATCATGAGCTTGCACAAGGTGGTAAAGCGTTAGCGGCATTGGCGTTTATTGATAGCCGTGCAGTTAGCGATAAAATCGCTGATATTAGTATTACTGTCGCCTGTGATGTGACCAATCCATTATGTGGCAAACTCGGTGCTAGCCATGTGTATGCCCCGCAAAAAGGGGCGACGCTAGACGATATCGTTATTTTAGATAATGCACTTAACCATTTTGCCAATATTGCCCGCCGTCAAAATTTCCCCGATAATCGCAATGAAGCAGGCGCAGGTGCCGCAGGCGGTTTGGGTTTTGCGTTAATGACGTTTTTATCGGCGACACTCACTGGCGGGTTTCAGTTGGTAAGTGAATTTAGTAATCTTGAGCAAATGGTTCAGCAAGCAGATTTGGTCATCACCGGTGAAGGGAAGATGGATTTTCAAACGTCCATGGGCAAAGTGGCATCAGGCGTGCTATCAATTGCCAAAGCAGTTAATGTGCCCGTTATCGCCATTTGTGGCGTAGTCGATGACCCCCACAGCCATTGGAAAGACGATGGTTTTACAATAGCGATTCCCAGTATTCAAACTTTAAGCTCGCTTGATGAGGCACTTGCTTTAGCAAAACAGAATGTTGAAAAAACTGCCTATAATATCGCGATGGCGATGCAATTGGGTCAACAGTTAAACCGTTAGTATTTAGCCCTATAAAGATGCTCGCATGTTAATTGGTTGCGCTAATAAAATAACAATGACCAACAACAATGCTGTGGGATAGTTGACTTGAAGAACATGCCTTTATTTTCCATAGCTTTCGCCACACGGCGACTAGTCAAGTCGCTTTTAAATACGAGCCTTCAATTTACCAGTCTGGCTTTCCTTACTTTATTATTGAAAAGATTGTGAGGAAGTTCTTACTTAATTCATTTTTAAGTTTCTAAAAAAATATAATGATTAAAGCGTTAAAATAACTAATAGAACTTTGACTTTATACAGATAATTGTTTAATTTGATAGAGAAAAACATTATCAAATAAATTTGGATAATACATACTATAGTATAGGAGAGCCAAATGGCTATTTCACTCAATAAAGGCGGTAACTTATCCCTGTCAAAAACAGATCCTACCCTAACACGGTTATTAATTGGTCTAGGTTGGGATGAGCGTGCCACATCAGGGGCAGAATTTGACTTAGATGCCAGCGTATTTTTGCTTAATAATATGGGCAAAGTACGCGGTGACCATGACTTTATTTTTTATAACCAACTAAAATCTGACAACGGCGCAGTTGAACACACCGGGGACAACCGCTCAGGGGCAGGTGACGGTGATGACGAAGTGATTAAAGTCAACCTGTCACAAGTACCAGCCGATATTGAAAAAATTGCTGTCACTGTGACAATCCACGACGCCCAAGCCCGTAATCAAAACTTTGGTCAAGTATCCAATGCCTTCATTCGTGTGGTCAATGAAGAAACAGGGGCAGAGGTAGTACGGTTTGACTTGGCAGAAGACTATTCCATCGAAACTGCCATGGTATTTGGCGAAGTCTATAAACACAATGGCGAATGGAAATTTCGTGCAGTGGGTCAAGGCTATGCAGGTGGCTTAGCAGCTATGTGCCAACAATATGGCGTAAATATTGGCTAAATCGGATTTCAAGCAGCAATTTACCATTAAAATAATGATAAAAATTCATTAAATAAAGGATATAAAGATGGCGGTTAGTCTACAAAAAGGGCAAAAAATCTCTCTCGATAAAGAAGCAGGCACGGCACTGACTCGTATCAAAATGGGTCTAGGGTGGGATGTTGCATCCACCCCAAAATCCGGTGGCTTTTTGGGCAGTCTATTTGGTGGCGGCGGTAGTAATGATAGTATCGATTTGGATGCATCTTGCATTATGTTTGACGCGAGCAAACAGCCCATCGATGCAATCTGGTTTGGTCAACTGCAGTCAAAGGACGGTAGTATCGTTCATACAGGCGATAACCGCACAGGCGCAGGGGATGGCGATGATGAAGTCATCAATGTCGATTTATCTCGTATCCCTGCGCATGTACAGTCACTGGTATTTACCGTCAATAGCTTTACGGGTCAAACGTTTGAGAAAGTTGCGGGTGCGTTTTGTCGTATCGTTAATGCCGGCAATAATAGCGAAGTGGCTCGGTATAACTTATCAGCTCAAGGCAGTCATACCGCGCTGATTTTAGCAAAGATTTATCGCCACAATGGTGAATGGAAAATGCATGCCATTGGTGAAATTGCCAGTGGTCGTACCTTTCATGATTTGATGCCGGCCATTACACCACATGCCTAAATTTAAATTGTAGATAATAATGCCCTATTTGCTGTCAATGGGGTATTTTTTTATTCGGATAATAAAAAAATAATAAGGAAACACGATGCCAACTTTGGTACTTGGGGCAAATACGCCTATCCCCCACACGCCTTGCCAAGTGGTAGTAACCAGCCAAAATGCCAGTCGTTTTGGGGTTGAGATGGGCTGCGTTTGGATAGCGATGGATGCGAATCGCCGAGCAACTACCAGCCCTGCTTATCTGCATGAAAGTAAAGATTGGGCAGCGCTGACAGTCGAAAGTGAGAAAAGCCATATTTGGACATTAGACTTAGCCAATGTGTTTTCCCAAAATCAAACCCAGCATCTGCAACTGATCGTGTATGCTTACCAAGACGCTAGTGTGATTGCCCCAGCCGTGGAAGTCAATGATCTGGGTATCAAAGTCCTGGGTATTAAAGTCGCTAGCGATATTCACTATGCGTTTCATACGCCAGAGCGCCATATCAAAGCCAGTATTGTACTGGAAATCTACCAGCGTAATGGGCAATATAAATGCCGAGCACTCGCGGAAACATCTAGTCAAAGTTTAGCCAGTTTTGCCGAACGTTTGCAAATCAGCCTTGACGCCCGTTACCCTAACAACATGACGACAGGCAACGTTTTGCAATCCATACCAGACAACAGACGTCCTCGCCCTCAGCCAGGTGACACTTGGACTGGGACGGCTTTCGCGATTGACCCCTATCATTTACTCACTTGTGAGCATGTGGTGGACGGGGCAACGCAAATCGCACTGCGTCAACAAGGCTATCCCGATATGGAATGCCAAGTGGTTCTGGCAGATGAAGGTAGTGATACAGCGTTACTTAAAGTCAATCAGCCTTTACCAAGTTATCTGCCCGTGCGAGAACGTGGCTATGATTTGCTGGGTGAGCAGATTACTACGCTTGGTTTTCCGCTAACAGGTCTTGGTAGCCAATTACAAGTCACCCAAGGCAATATCGCAGGGCTACAAGGCATTGGCAATGATATTCGTTTTATGCAGTTTACTGCGCCAATTCAGCCTGGCTCAAGTGGCAGTCCGCTCCTGCTTCCCACAGGCGAAGTCGTCGGTATGGTTACCCATACCATTGCCAATACCCAAAACATGAATTATGCAGTCAAATATCAATTATTATCCGCGCTTTTGACCAGCTGCGGTCTTAATGTGAGCGAGCTTACTCACAATATTAGCCAAACACCGCTATCCACGCCTCAGATTACCAAACAGAGTAAATCTGCTTTGTGGTTAGTTGGCTGTGGGGTATGAAAGATTTGGCTGTGGGTTAAAAAAACCCGACCTTGGCAAATTTTCGGCGCTAAAATTCCACCTAATTACCTTAAATGACTTTAAGGTAAAATCCCTGAAACTACAATGGTTACAGGGATTTTTTACGATGTATTTAAAGTCATTTAATATCGGTTTATTTCTTCAAACTCTGATATTTGTCACGTAAAATGAGATATTTATGCTACATATAGTTCATCGATCACGTAGATTGCTTTAGGAATAGCAGCTTTTTCGCCAATATTTTGTTGGCTTTACGATTAAATTGAGTAGTTATGGATGATACTTATAAATGACATAAAAAAGCATGTCAATCTTAAATCCTTAACATAAAATTAGTTCTAATTTGGTTTTTAATTATCACTAATTTGAAATTATTTTGATTTTAATCTAAAACTACTATTTGATAATTTTATTTGGTGTATTGATTCAGTCCATGCGTTAATCTATCAATAATAATTTCTCTAAGCTTAACAGGCTCAAGCACTTCTGACATATGCGACATACTGATTAGCCAATCTTCAAGCCTTACGGTATTCATCACGGTCGCTGTAAGTAACAAGTTTTTTTCATCCAGCTTTTCTAACGTCTGATCGTTTGACAGTGGTCGCTCGGTCAGATGTTGGGCAGCAATATGATTAATTTTAAGCCTTAATATAATTGGCTTTCCTCGCTGCGTTAAATGGGTTTCAAGCACGCCCTTTCGACTTAATTCTTCCAAACTTAAATCATTCACCCAATTGGGTATTGGTTCTTCTAAAATCTGTACGGATTGGATGCGTATGATGGCGTAATTTCGATTGGCATCTAAGTAGACTTTTTCAGGCGTCGATATACTTTCCTCTACTTTGTAAAAAGCAGTTAGGTAAATCATATTATCAATAAATATCAATCCCCTTGGATAAACCCACCGTGTAACAGGCTCATTTGCCCACTTCGCTAGATAACTTATTTCTAACCTTTTGCCATCGATAATGGCTTGATGAATGGTTTTTAGAATATGCTCATCGTATTTAGGCGCTTGCAATAAACTTGGTATCGTAAATAGGTGGTTTTTCCATTGCCCAAGCTGACTAATTTGATATTGCAGATTTTGATGATTTTT